>CAZZBC010000001.1:0-38386 GCA_964652175.1 uncultured Gammaproteobacteria bacterium
CATCAACCATAACTACCCTTGGCACAATCGGCACCGGCACATGGAACGGCACGACAATTGCATTAGCCAATGGCGGAACCGGTGCCACGACCGCTTCCGGAGCCCGAACAGCTTTGGGTTTGGGCACCATGGCTCTTGAAGCCAACACCGGCTCATCAACCATAACTACCCTTGGCACAATCGGCACCGGCACATGGAACGGCACGACGATTGGGGTGGCCTATGGAGGCACCGGATTGTCATCAATCGCCTCTGGCGTTATTATGTACACTTCCGGCGCCGATACAATCGCCACTTCAACCATCACCGCCGCCGGCAGAGCGATTCTTGACGACGCCGACGCCGCCGCGCAATTAACTACCCTGGGACTTACAGCCACGGCTGCTGAATTAAATTATACTGACGGTGTTACTTCCGCCATCCAAACTCAGCTTGACGCAAAGCAAGGAACCCTTACTAATTCTGCCGGACTTTTGGCTGCTCTTAGCGATGAAACAGGAACTGGCGTAGCGGTATTCAGCACGTCGCCTTCTTTCACCACGCCGGCTTTAGGCGCCGCTACTGCTACATCCATTGCGGTCGGCTCTGGCGGCACGGCAATTACAAAGCATCTCTCAGTCACTCAAGCTAATGTAGTTTCAGCTAGCATCGCAACTGTCACTTGCGGCAACTATGGCACAATTACTGTAACAGGAGCGGCGGTTGGAGATACGGTTATCGCGAGTCCTACGGCTGTGGCTAGTGGAATTGAAACACTTAACCTTGGCTGGAGCGCTGCGGTTACCGGAGCAAATACGGTAACAATTCGCGCTTGCAATCCGACCGCAGGAGCAATTGACGCGCTTGATACCCAAACTTGGCGAGCTGATGTTTGGCAACACTAATTAAAGCGATAAAACTAATGGCGCGGGAAAATGACAATTTCATTTCCCGTTCCTGAAATAACTATGACAAAAATCATTAGAACAACTGTTCTGGTTTTATCGCTCGCCGTCTCGCTTGCCATCGCTGATGCCGCTCTAGCCGCCAACGACCTAACGTTAAGCACTGACGCGATTATAGATTTATCCAGTCCGGACGTTAATTTAACGGTTCCTTCCGCTTCCACTGTGGACAGCTTGACCGTCAACACCGGTTCGCTGAACGTCACAATGTCCGACGGAGGAACGCTTACTCTGCGTTCAACCGACCGCAAAACCTTCACCCACAATTCCGGCGCTTTGGCCGTTGACATTACCTGCAACGATTCCTATTCACAAATCGCGGTAACGGCGGGCGCGAGCGTTTCCGGCAGTTCATTCACCATTACCGTATCAAGCGACACTTGCACGACAAGCGGAGGTTCAACCGGCGGAGGAGGCGGCGGAGGAGGCGGCGGCGCTGTAACGACCACTGTCCCGACTCCGACCACGACAACCACGACAGAAACCACCCCGACTCCGACCACGACAACCACGACAGAAACCACTGTCGCCGCTGACGCGCGAGCCGCCCAATGGGAACAAGTGCTTACTGACGCCACGGCGGTTTACAGCGGAGACGTAAGTGCGGTTCTCTCCAATACGGGAGACGCGCGAAGCCTTACTTTGGAATCAAGCGCCGCTTCCGCCTACACCAAACCGCTTATTTCCGGAGTCAGCGGCGTCAGCGCCGCAACCACTAACGCCATTACGAACTTTGTGGCTTACGGCACCAAAGGCACTGAAAGTCTGGGCGCCGGTGAAAGAGCTGGGGTGGTAAATTCCTATAAGTCGGCTTTCAGCAAGCTCCCTGCGGCCGAAAGCGAATGGAAAGACATTTTAGCCATCGCCAACGGACGTTGGCCCGGCGAAACAAGCGCCACCGCGGAAAGCAACGCTAAAACTGAATTTAAAAAGGTGTACTTAAAAGACGCTGACATGAAAAACGCTTATGACAACGCCGCGGTTACCGTCATGGCTTACGGGCTTAGGCCGTCAAACCGAAATTTAAATTCGGAAAAAGCGGCCATTAAAACCTTTAAGGCAATCTACGGGCATAACCCTGTATCTGCGTTGGCATGGGACATAGTGAGAGCCATCGCTTATAGCGGAGCCAAAAGATAAACAGCGATAAAACGCTTCTAAATAACAAAAATCTCCCTGAACGGGAGATTTTTGTTATTTGTATATTTATTTTTTACCCCCTTTGTATAAAGGGGGTTAGGGGGATTTTTCTCTTTTCCACTTTAATAAAACCCCCTTCATCCCCCTTACTACAAGGGGGAGACTTTAAATTCTATAAAACCGCTTCCTTGGCGGCCTTGGCGAGGCGGAATTTAACCACCGTCTTGGCCGGAATTTGAATCTGTTCTCCGGTGGCCGGATTGCGGCCCATGCGGGCGGCTCTCTGCACCTTTACCATCTTGCCGAAGCCGGGAACAACGAATACGCCGCTCTTTTTTACTTCCTTGTAAGCCATCTCCGTCATTTTGTCCATGACGGCGCCGACGTCCTTTTTGCTCAATCCCGCGCTTTCCGCGAGAGCGGCAATCATCTGAGATTTGGTCATTGCCATAATTTTTATTTGAATATAAAATTATCTTATATTAGCAAAAATTTCTTTATTCTACCGCGGGATTCCGGCCGCGGATTTCATAAAAACAATTTTGCCAAAATGAATAATTTTATACTCAAACTCTTAAATAAAAGTTATCCACATTTCCATTATACATTAAATATAAAAAAACACCAATAAAATCAAGGGTATGGCACGGGATGAGGGAATCGGACCCCCGACCGCGGTTTTGGAGACCGCTGTTATACCACTTAACTAATCCCGCAAATCATCTCGCCCTTCGCGAAGGGCGGGGTTGGAGACCATTGTGATACCGTTTCACCACGCCCGCAAATTAGATGACAGAGAACAGACAACAAACGATAGGCAGAATTTCTGTTATCTGTTATCTAAATTACTTCGTTTCCTTGTGCGGAATGTGCTTGCCGCAATGCTTGCAAAATTTCTTCAACTCAATCCTGTTTTTGAGAGTTTTTTTATTTTTGCGGGAAAAATAATTAACTCTCTTGCAGCTCGTGCATTCCAATTTAATCATGTTTTCTTGACTCATATAGAATTTTAAGTTTTAAAATTTAAAATTTGTTATTTAAAATTATTTTATCTCTGGCATTTGTCGCAATAATAAGTTCCGCGCCCCCCTATCCTGATCTTTTTTATAACGCCGCCGCATCGGCCGCATTCCTCCCCTTTTCTGCCATAAACCCTTAAACGACTCCTGAAATTGCCCTGCCGGCCTGCGGCGTCCCGATAATCGTTAAAAGTTGTCCCTCTGTATTTTATCGCTTTTTTTAAAACCCTGGAAACGGCTTTAAAAATCATCTTAACTTCCAATTCTTTTAGGGTATTAATTTTTCTTTGCGGTCTTACGCGGGCCTCAAAAAGTATTTCGTCGGCGTAAATATTGCCGATGCCGGCTATCAATTCTTGATTAAAGAGCAACTGTTTGATATTCCCCTTCTTTCCTTCGATAATTTTCTTGAATCTATTTAAAGTGAATTCCTTGGACAGCGGTTCAACCCCATAACCTTCCGCGACTTTTTCCAGTTCTTCTTTGCCAACAATTTTCATGTAACCAAATCGCCTGACATCGTTAAAAAACAACATTGATCCGTCGCTGAATTTAAAAGTGGCGCGGGTGAATTTATTCGGCAATTTTTCACCCAATACTGGTTCATCATGCCCGCCTGCCACAATTTTCTTCCTGCTCGCATAAATCAACTGTCCCGTCATTTTAAGATGAACCAATAAATAATTTTTTTCATCCAACGCAAATATCAACAACTTGCCTGTTCTTTTAATATTTCTCACGCCATTCCCTTTTAAAATTTTCAAAAAACTATTGTAATCGCTTTTAACCAACTTTCTGTCAGCTTCAACGCCGGCAATTTTCTTATATAAAACTACCTTATTAAGATCATTCCTAATTGTTTCTACCTCCGGCAATTCCGGCATATTCAAAATTTTTTATTTTTTATATTTTATATTTAATTTTTCAATGTGGGCCGGGAAGGATTTGCACCTTCGAAGGCATAAGCCAGCAGATTTACAGTCTGCCCCAGTTGGCTGCTTTGGTACCGACCCATGGAGCCGACGACCAGATTTGAACTGGTGACCTACTCCTTACCATGGAGTTGCTCTACCAACTGAGCTACGTCGGCAAATAAAAAAATTTTCAATTTTCAATTTTCAATTATTTATTCAGAAGTTTGAAAACTAAAAAATGACCATTGAAAATTAATCAAGCGATTTTATTTGCTCTTCAAACTCCTCCAATTTTTGGTTTTCCGGATTAACTTCTTTCAGTTTTTCATACGCCTCGCGAGCGCCTGTTTTATCCTTCTTTATTATACTAATTTCAAGTTTTGTGTCAAGATAACGGGGGTTATTTGGCTCAAGGTCCAGGGCTTTATTAATATTATTTATCGCCCCGCCAAAATCGCCTTGAGCTTCGCAAATGGAAGCTGTGCTAAAATAAATCTCGCTATCGTCTCCGGCTAACTTTAAAACATGTTTAAGGGTTTGTTTGGCATTGTTATAATTTTTATCCTTAAAATAAAGACGGCCCAACATTTTAAAAGCTTCTACATTCTTATGATCCAGGCTGATAATTTCAATAAGCTTTTTTTCCGCCGCTTTTGATTCGTCTCGCGCGCTTAGCTCCTCCGCTTCCTTGAATAACTGCTCTATTTTCTGCTTGGCTGAAACTGAACCGCCATCGCTTAAAATAATTTCCTTTTTGTATCTCTCTTTTAATTCGTGGAGCTTATTATGTATTAACTTAAACAAACTGTTAATCGCCTCTCCCGCCGGCCTTATCGCCCTCGTTATTTTGGAGCGCCACTTTATAAATCCTCTTTTTAACCGCTCGCCGATAATCCGCTCCTTGAATCTGCCTTCTTTTTCGGCGGGCATATTCCTAATGTCTATATTGGCTAAAACCGGAAACTTTCTCACAATAACAATAATAATAACGCTTAAGCTTATTAAAATTAAAATTATCGGGATTATGTCGTACATATTGGATGCTATATTTCCGCCTCGCTTATATTAATGCGGTTGGCGCTGCCGAACAGCCTCATTTTATCATAAACAACTTCTTCAACCGCCGCGATAGTCGGTTTTAACAAATTCCGCGGATCCGTTTCTTTTTTATTTTTCGCGCAAACCCTTATAAGGGTTTGGCAAAAGGCGATTTTTATGTCGCTGCCGATATTTATTATATTGACTCCCGCCCTAATCGCTTTTTTTATCTTAAAATCGCTAACGCCGGAACCGCCGTGCAAAACAAAAGGCAATTTTGTTTTTGCTTTTATTTTCTTAAGCAAATCAAATCGTATGTCTTCGTTTTTATAAACGCCGTGCGCCGTTCCGACAGCCGCCGCGATGATATTAACCCCCGTTGCTTGAACAAATTTAACCACGTCATCCAGGTTGGCCAAAGGGATATTTTTTATTTTTCCGCTTAACCGGCCATGGCCGCCCGTTATAATCCCCACTTCTCCCTGCACCCAAACCTTTCTTGGGCGGGCTACCTCAATCACTTGCTTGGTTAAAATTATATTTTCATCCAAAGGCAAGTCTGAGGCGTCAATGTGCACGGAAGTAAAACCGGCATTTATACATTCAAAAACCGACTTTAAGCTTTTGCCGTGGTCCAAATGCAGGGCGACCGGAACTTTGGCGGCGATATTTTTCGCCGCCGTGGAAACCAAATGGGTAATCGGCTTAAGCCCCATGTACTTGATGGTGCTTTCCGAAACCTGAATAATAACCGGCGACTTGGCGCGGACCGCCGCCTGGGCTACTCCTAAAAGCGATTCAATGTTATGGATATTGAAAGCGCCGACGGCGTACTTTTTCTTTTCCGCGTCTTTGATTATGTCCTTTATGTGAACAAGCATATTGTTTTTGCCACTTTATAAAACTCGTCCGCGTCCAAACTTGCCCCGCCGACCAACAAGCCGTCAAGATTTTCCAGGCCGGCGAAATCTTTAACGTTTTTGCCGGATATGCTTCCGCCGTAAACAACGCGAAAATTATTTTTCACCAGTTCCGCGTTGAACATATCCCGCAGCGTAAGCTTAATGATCTTATGGGCGTATTCGGCTTCGGATGGTTCAATGGACGAGCCCGTGCCAATAGCCCAAATCGGCTCATAAGCGATAATAATTTGCTCCTTGCCCATTATCTCAAGTCCGCCTAAAGCTTTCTGTAATTGATCCACCAAAACAAAATCTCGCCGGTCAGTCATTCTTTCATTCCAGCTTTCACCAATACAGACAATGGGGGTTAATCCTTCGGTATTTAAAACTGACCTTGTTTTTTTATAGATAATCTCGTAATTTTCCAGTAAATATTTGCGGCGTTCCGAGTGTCCGATAATAACATACCTGCAACTCGCTTCCTTCAGCATGCTCGCGGAAACCTCGCCCGTGTAAGCGCCTTTTTCTTCCCAAAAAACATTTTGGGCGCCTAATTTTATCGGGCTCCCCTTTAAAATTTTCTCAACGTCCCTAAGGGACGCGAGATTGGGACATATTGCTATCTCTCCTTTTTTGAAGCCAGAAAATTTTTCCTTCATTTTCTTGGCCAAGCCCATCGTCTCGGCCAAAGACAGCTGCATTTTCCAGTTGGCTATAACGATTTTACTCTTCTTTGTTTTATTTTTTTTCATATTTATAGACTTTGTGGGAATTACCACTGATAACTCTTATACGCCCAATTAACCAAATCGTGCGTTTCCCTAAAGCGTTGGTCATTGCCGGAATTGCCTAAAACAACGGAAATTACTTCGCGGTTTTGATGGTCAATAAATTTTCCGGCGAAGCAATAACCGGCCGCTTCCGTGAATCCCGTTTTTCCTCCCAGTATCTTTATGCCGTTTTGCGGAAATAAATCCAATAAACTATCAGTATTATAAATAACCTTTTTTCTGCCCTCTAAAGTACTGAATTCGTACCTTTTAGTTAATGTCGCTTCGTTAATGTCTTTATTGGCGAGGGCGATTTCCGCGATCTTGGCCACTTCTCTGGCGGTAGAAACATTGCCATTGTCCAAACCTATGGAATCTTTAAAAATTGTATTGTTTAATCCCAACTCTTGCGCTTTATCAGCCATTTTTTGGACAAACTCTTCTTCCTTCATGCCCGTTGACCCCACCAAAGCGGCCGTGGCGACATTGTCCGAGGCAACCAAGCTGGAATAAAAAAGGTCTTTGATTTTAATTTTTTCGCCTGTAAACAAATAGGCCTTCCCTCCCTCTCGTTTGTCGCCGCTTTTAATTTGATAAATGCTTTCCCAACCCGGATTATATTAAAGAAAAACAAAAGCGGTCACAAATCTGGTGATGCAGGCGACAGGTCTTGCTTAGTCGGCATTTTTTTCAAAAAGCGGCTTTAAGCTTTCAACATCCATAATTACTCCGCTCGCGCTTCCCAATTCAAAATTTTCCGCGCCTTCCAGCTTAACCGGCCCGGCCGGCTTATTGTCGTTGGCAGGCAGTTGGTTGCGGGATCGCATTATATTTTTCACATCTTCCGCAATATTTAAAATCTGCCCCCTTGCCGCCTCGGGCGCGCGCAACGATATTTCGCCCAATCCCAAAAAATTATTAGTGAAACTAAAATTAAAAAGTGTAAAAAAAATTATTAAGCTGGCGACAGTTGAAAAAAACATTTAGATATTAGAAATTAGATATTAGAAATTTGACTGCCGTCTCCCTCCAACACCCTCTCTATCGTATCATTTTTGCTTAATTTTTCATAATCCGGCAGCTCGCGCGCGTCGTTTATTCCCAGAAAACGAATAAAGTCAAAGGTAATATTGTAATAAGTTTCATTTTTTTTCTTGTCCATTCTGCCTTCAATCAATCCTCGCAACAGAAGATTGCGCAAAATCAAAGCGCAATTAACGCCTCTGATTCTGTCTAGATCAATCTTGGAAATCGGTCCGCGATAGGCGATAACGGTAAGCGCTTCCAAACTCGGCCGCGTCAATTCTCCGCTTGTTTCATCTTTTATGAACTCCCGCACTAACTTCGCGTTCTCGGGAGAACTTACCATCTGGTAATCAGAGCCGTTTTTTATAATTTGTATTCCGCTTTTGTTATTTTTATAATATTCAACCAATTCATCTCCGACCGCCTCCGCTTCTTTGGATGGCTTGCCGACCAAACCGGCAAGCTGTTTTGCCGACATCGGCTTGGCGGAAATAAAAAGCAGCGATTCAATTTGCGATTTTGTGGACATAAATTTCCTCAAACAATTCATTCTGCGCGACAAAAATTTGACGCTGTTTTATAAGTTCTAATAAAGCCAAAAAGCTCACAATCGCTTCCGTTTTTGACTTGGCGCCGGCTAAAATTTTATTGAAACCCACCTTAACGCGGTCAAAAAGCATCTGTTGAATGGCCAATATTTTCTCTTCAATGCTTATCTTTCTTTCCATCTTCTCCTCCTCCAGTTTTTCCGGCGGCTGTAAACGCGCAAGCATCTCGACAAAAACCGTATTTAATCGCGCGGCGGTTAAATTTTTTGGCGGAGAAAAAACGTTCAAGTTGGCTAAAATCGCCTGCCGGTTCCATTCGCGCGCGAACATAAATTTTTTCTCGCCAATCAAGGCATCTATTTCTTTCGCGGCTTCCAGAAATTCCTTATACATTTTTAACTGACGCTCCAATTCGTCTATTTCTTTTTCTTCTTCCGAGCATAAATAAGGCAGAAGCGCCTTGGATTTGATTAACAAGAGCCGCGCGGCCACCACTAAAAAGTCCGCCAAATCATCCGGGTCAATAGAAGAAGAATTTTTTATATAATCAATATACTGATCCGCTATCTTAGCCAAGCTGATTTCAGTTATATCCAACTCTTCTTTCTCAATTAATTGCAAAAGCAAGCCCAAGGGCCCCTCAAATCTGTCTTGTTTGATGTGAAGCATTATACTATAAATTACTAATTTTTTTGACTTTCTTCTTCACTCCGAAACTTCCCAAAACGGCATTTTCTATTTTCGCAAAATCTTTCACTGCCATTTCCACGGAATGGTTAAAACTGCCGGAAGCGAACACCGCCTTTTTGGCTTTAACAAGGCTCTTATCCATAATCACCGGCAATTTATGCAAGCCGCCGAAAGCGCTTAAGGCGCCAGCTTTAATTTTAAGCAAGTTGACCATTATTTTTTCTCCCGGAATTTTAACTGCTTTTACTTTTTTGCCACCGGCCTTTCCAATGACCGCCGTCAGTTTCTTAAAATCCAAGTTGTGGTCGGCCGGAAGTAACACCAAATAATAATCTTTATCGGCCTGCACCAAAAGCGATTTTACCACCTCATTTAGCTTGCGGGCCATGGTGGCGGCTGTGTCAAAGGCCGTATAAACGGTTTTATGTTCCAAAACATTGTGCGGAACACCGGCTTTTTCTAGATATTTTATCAATTTTTCGGGCAATTTGCCCATTTTTGTTTTTGTGGAAGTTTTTTTCTTGGCCATATTTTTACTGCGGGATCTTGTCGTCAAATACCAACAACAAGACCCCGTGGTTAATTGTTAATTGTCATTTGCTAATTGTCTATATTATACCCTAAATTAAATTTTAAAGCAAAAGGTCTCGCAATAAAAAAGCGACTTCGTTTTTTATGACGAAGCCACCAGTTGCCCGGCACATTATTACAACTCTTTGGCCGACCGGGATATGTAGCCAATTCCCTCACCTCCTTTTTTTATGTTATTCCTTTCGAAAAACACCAATAGCGAACAAAGCGCATGCGGATTCAAAAAGAGTGCGACCAAACCGCCGAGTGGCTGTCAACGAACTGGTTCCGCCGGCGCTATGCCTTTCGCGTCATTCCTTATTTTCTGCGGCAAGCATTGGTAGCCGGCGTCATGCGGCCAGCGTTCATAGAAATAATTATATCTTACATCCTTCTTGTCTTTGTTAGAGGTCTTAAAAGTCGCGCAAAGTTTATAAGCCCTCTCGCCAGTCACCTTATAATCAAACCTAACTTTTGTCAAAGAGTCGGCAATATCTTCATCCTTTAAATAATAAAGGGTTTGGTCTTTAAGCAGCTCATCCAGAACAGTTGGTATTTTTTTCTGCTCGCCATAATAAGTGCTTATGGCGCTGTCAATGCTATCAAACCTCTCTAAAATGGCATTATCTTCTTTTCACTCTCATTTATCAAAAGAATAAGCAATAAAAAAAAATAAAGAAATAAAAGCGGCGAGGACTAAAACGAGAGAGCCGTAAAAATAGGCCCGTAAAATCTTGCTCTTAGCGCCCGTTATGATTTCCCTTTTTGTGTCATAAAGATAATAGGAAAAAATCGCGGCCGCGATGAAAATGGCCGTTGCCGCCCTTAAAATGAATTTTAAAGTAAGTTCGCCCTCCAAAAAATTATAAACAATGGCGATAAACCAGCCGATCATTACCACCGAGGAAACGAATAAAATAAAATGGGTAAGCCATTTTCTCACTCCCGCTTCCTTGTCAAGCTTGCCGGAAAGCAAATTTTTATTAATCTGCCAGGTCATAATGTAATAAATCGGGGCGGCGATGATAATAGCCGAAATGGCGAATTTCATGGCTCCCTCATCAAACATGCCAGGCAAAGTTCCGGCCGCATCAATAATTTTTTTGTTAATAATCTGAAAAATAATCATGCCCGTGGACATAGCCATGAATATAAGCGCCACTAAAGAAAGCATATAAAAAAACGCGTACTTGGCCGCATTGTTTTGCGGAATTGTTTGTTGTTCCATATGTTTTATAAATTACCGCCCCCTTTGTATAAAGGGGGTTGGGGGATTTTTGTGTTTTTCACATTCTTAAACCCCCTTTATCCCCCTTATACAAGGGGGGGGCTTTAAAAATATATTTAAGAAGATTTTATCGCCTTAATATTTAATTCCTTCAAATGCTTTTCTGGCACGTCGCCGGGAGAACCCATGAGCAAATCGCGACCATGCCCGTCTTTCGGAAAAGCGTAGATATCGCGGATGGAATCCCAGTCATTCAACACCATTAAAATCCGGTCAATGCCCGGCGCGTTGCCTCCGTGCGGCGGCGCGCCGTATTCAAAAGCACGAATCATGCCGCCAAATTTGGCGTCCACTTCTGCTTTTGTGTAACCCACGATTTCAAACGCCTTATACATAATTTCAGGGTCGTGATTTCTGATGGCGCCGCTTGAAACTTCATAGCCGTTTAAAATCATGTCGTATTGGTAAGCCAGAATGTCCAGCGGCTCTTTTTCGGCAAGCGCTTTAAGCCCGCCCTGCGGCATGGAAAAAGGATTGTGCGCGAAATCAATTTTGCCGTCGTCAAGTTCGGACCAGTCATACATTGGAAAATCAACCACCCAGCACCAAGCGGCCTTTTTGTTGTCTTTAAGGCCGAGTTTTTTTCCGCATTCATTGCGCACTGCTCCAAGCGCGTGACACACGGTCCGCCACTCATCCGCGCCGAAAAATATAATGTCGCCCGTTTTCGCGCCGACTTTTTTTACAATATCATTGGCCAATTTATCACCCAAAAATTTTACGATCGGCGATTGTAATTCTCCTCTCTCTTTAATTATGATGTAAGCCAGCCCTTTTGCGCCTTTGGCTTTGGCGATTTCCGTCAGCTCGTCAATTTCCTTGCGGCTGAATTTGGCGCCGGCGTCAACTTTCAAAGCGTGAACAGCGCCGCCCTTGGCAACAGCATCGCTAAACACGCTAAATCCGCATCCTTTAACCACATCCGTGATCGGCGTTATTTCCATATTGAATCTCAAATCCGGTTTGTCGGTTCCATATTTTTCCATAGCTTCTCTCCATGGTATTTTTTTAAAAGCGCCATTTTTATCCAAACCGACAATTTTCTTGTCGGAAAACTTCTTTGTCGCTTGAATCCAAAGCGGCTCCATTATATTAAAGATGTCTTGTTGTTCCACAAAACTCATTTCCATGTCCAGTTGGTAAAACTCGCCGTAATGCCGGTCCTCGCGCGGATCCTCATCGCGAAAACAAGGCGCGATTTGAAAATAACGGTCGCATCCTCCCACCATCAAAAGCTGCTTGAACTGCTGAGGCGCTTGGGGCAGAGCGTAAAATTTTCCCGGGAAATACCGCGACGGCACTAGGAAATCGCGCGCGCCCTCCGGAGATGAATTGGCTAAAATGGGCGTTTGCACTTCTACAAATTCCTGTTTATGAAAATACTCTCTTATGTAAGCGATGAATTCATCTTTGACTTTAAGCATTTTCTGCAGTTTGTCGCGGCGCAAATCAAGGAAACGATATTTCAGCCGTATCTCCTCGTGCGCTTCAGCCGCCTTTTCTTCGTTTATCTCAAACGGCGGCGTTTTTGATTTGTTTAATATTTCAAGATCATCACATTCAACTTCAATCTCGCCGGTCGCGAGCTTGGGATTGACCATCTCCTTCGGCCGCGCGACCACCTTGCCTTTTATTTTTATCACCCATTCATGCCTTAATGTGTCCGCCAATTTATATGCTGCTTCCATCTGTGCTGAGCTTGTCGAAGCAGGCCTGAAGGTAATCTGCGTCAAGCCGTAGCGGTCGCGCAGGTCAATAAAAATAATCCCGCCATGGTCGCGACGGCTATGTACCCAGCCGGCAAGTTCCACGGTATGGGCTACATGCCTTTTATTCAATTCTCCGCATGTGTGCGTGCGCAACATACAAATGTGCCCCCTTTACAAAAGGGGGGATAAAGGGGGATTTATACTCTTTATCCTACCCCATTTTTCCAATTTTAGCAAGAAAAAAGTCGAACATTTTTCAGTTCGGCGTTGTGTCGCTCAATCCGCAAATCAAGCGTTCTAAATTGAAACATACGGCTCTTCACTCTTCATTGGCGCGGGCCGACCACTTCAGTACCTGTTCCGTCCCCAAGACGGTTTTTTTATAAAGTTCAATATTATTTTTTTCTCCGTGTTCCCTATACTCTTTTTTAGCTACTTCCACGGCTTCGTCATGAGTCGTGTTAGTAAGAATACGAGGCACTAAGCCGCGATAAAGAAAATAATTATTCTTCTCTTCCATAACTCCTCCTTTATTCAACCCTATATTTTACTACACACTAAAATTATATTTTAAAAAAGAACTTATTATGTTTGTCGCCTCCTTTTCTAATTTGTTATTAATTTTTAATTTTATTGAATTTGCCAAACCATTTTCCACAACCACTCTCAACACCTTAATGCAATCATCTGAAATTGTCAACCCCGCCGGCGAACACTTGCCGCACGCCACTCCCCCTTTTGCCAAATCAAATTTATTGCCATCACCCGGCGTAATCCTCTTATGGCAAACAACGCAATTATAAAGCTCTGGCTTATGTCCAAGGAAAACCAACAACTTCAAAATAAAAAAATTATATAACAATTGTCCGCCTTTGGCGGAGACCATTTGTTCGCTATTTAAAATTTTCAATGTTTCTTGCAATAAAAAAAATATATATTCATCCCTTTCATTTCCCTTAACTAACTCGTTAAAAATCTTTAACACGCCCCCCGCCAAAAATATTTTTTCCAAATCATTTTTTATGTTAAAGTAGCTATTCTCGCTCACCGTGCTTCCGGCGTAATCGTAGTTTTTCCCCCGCACCACCATCAGGCGCGAAAAAGTAATCGGCTCCAAATGCGCCGCCAGCTTTGAACCGGCTTTCCTCGCCCCTCGCGCCATTAAATCCAACTTGCCTCTTTCTTTGCTGTAAACCGTCACCCTTGCGCCATCTTCGCGCCACGGCGTCCTATTCAGCACTATGGCTTTTGTAAAGTATGTTTCTTCCATAAAAATTTAAACCGTTAAATAATTCCGCGTGATTTCGCGTTCAATTCCGCGTAGTTCAGCAATAAAATGGACTTAACGCGGAAAAACGCAGAATATTACGCAGAACGACGCAGAAAAATAATTACTCAACTTTAAACAACCAGTAAAAACGCAAACAACGCTATCATCCCGAGGGACAGTAAAATTATGCGCGGATGCTGTTTTCTGATTTCAATAAAAATATTTAAAAGAAAAGCGATGAGCAAAACAATTAAAATAAATTGATAATAAATGGAACTTAAACCAAGAAGGGGTTTGGCGTATTTTGCTTGGTACGATTTTAAAAAGAAGTACTGGTCTAAAAATGATGGCTTTACGGGTTTGACGTTCTCCCAACTTATATCCACGGCGCGAGTAGTGCCGGCGCGGTCGGTTATTGATAAGTTCGCCGGCACAACAGGATTTAAAATCCTTGCGGCGTCCTCTTCGTAAATAACCGTTCGGCCAGACCATTTATTACCGCCTTCTTCCTTGTTTAATGCCATTCTATAATCGCCAAAAATAACTTCGGCTTTAACAGCCTCCTCTCCTAAAAAAGCCGTAGCGCTAATCACTTTTTCTTTTTGACCCACAGGATCAATAATTGTCAGTTTGGCATTGTTGGCGTCAATAACGGACGATTCCGCGTTATTGGTTTCTGTGGCAGAAACGGCCGGAGGTGTTATAAGTGTTTTTGGCGCACCGAAAAATTGGGCCACAAAAATCGTATCAATTCCCTGATAGTCGCCGCCGACCGCTCCCGCGCCTACCTCTTTAAAATCAGGATCAATCATGTTGGCGTAGTGCGTTTTGCTTCTCTTCCACCCTTCTATAACCTCGGGGGCGTCCGAAAATCCCATAGCTAAATTTTCTCCGGCTGCTGAATAATCATATTTGATTTTATCCAGCCAATAGGCCAGCCCTTTTTGCGTAGGGCTTATATGGTCAAAGTATTGATTTAAGAGCATATCTTGGACCTTGGCGGAAGCGGCTTCATTTAATTGCTCGCTTTCAGCCAAGAGTTCAAGTTTCAAATTGCTCCTCACTTCATTGGTTAAGGCGATTATTTTCTTCCCCTGTTCAACAATCAAGTCCGGAGCCAGCCACGCGCTCACCGGGTAAACGGCCATGAAGCCCACCACGATAATTTTTATTATTACCGCGGCGCCCGCGTGAAAAACCAGCCTCTTCGGCTGAAGGGCCGTTGGCTTATAATTATTACCTTTATGTGGTATAAAAAAATTCTTCATCCCGTTAGAGGCAGGTCGCGGTCCGCACCTGACGATAATTAGATAAATAATAAAAATTCTTATTTGTCATATGGGCTAAAAATATATTTATGACGAACTGCGACCGCGGCCTCTAACGGGATCAAAATAACTCTGCAGTATAAGCATCGCCGCCACCGCGTCGCGCGGCGCTTTTGTTTTTTTGGTCCCGCCTAAAGCGTCCGCTGCCTTGCTGGTCAGCCGCTCATCCATAAACTCCACCGACACCCCCGCTTTCTTTCTTAATTCCTCAATAAATTTATTGAATTTTTTATTGAAAATTGAAAATTGAAAATTGAAAATTGATATTGGTTTTCCCACCACCATCACATCTATCTCCTCTTCCCTGATCACTTTCAACACCTCTTCTAAGCCGCCAACCACCTTAAAGGGCGTTGCTATTTTTGTTTCATCGTCGCCCAAAGCCAAGCCTATTCTTTTTTCCCCCCAATCAATGCCGAGATACTTCATAAATAAATTACAAATTAAAAATTACAAAATTTAAATAAATTTAAAATTCTAATAACCAAAATTTAAAACGACTTCATTATTTTGAATTTATAATTTATTTGGAATTTGGTGCTTTGGATTTTGAATTTTTATATTCTATTGCGTCAGTATTTCGCATCCTTTCTCCGTCACCACCACCGTATGTTCAAAGTGAGCGGACAAACTGCCATCTTTTGTCAAAATAGAAAAACCATCGAGCCCTGTTTTCACTTCGTAAAAGCCGGCATTAACCATTGGCTCAATTGCCAAGGTCATGCCCGGCTTTAAAATAACATTGTCATAGCCCTCTTTGGTAACCACGAAATTGGGAATTTGCGGGTCCTCATGAACTTCCGTCCCTACCCCATGTCCCACCAGATCACGGACCACCGAAAAACCATGAGACTCAACATAATTTTGTACCACAGCCGCGATATCATTTAGGGTTGCGCCGGACTTAACTTTCTTTATGGCCAACTTTAAAGATTTTTCCGTAACTTTAATTAATTTTTTTGCTTCTTTTTTTATACTGCCCACGGGCAATGTAGTTGCCATGTCAGTAAAATATTTTTTATATTCCATGCCGATATCAATGCCGATAATGTCTCCTTCTTTTAGTTTTCGCGAAGGCAGAACCGGAGTATGCACGACTTCATTGTTAATGGAAATACAGAGAGCGGTGGGAAACGGTTTGCTGTCAGCTTTTGATTTATAATTTTTAAAAGAAGGCCGGCCGCCGGCTTCACTAATTAAAGAACAGGCCATTTCTTCCAAATGCCCCGTAGTCGCGCCCGGCCGGACTTCTTTTGTTATTCTTTTTAAAATGCCGGCCAAAATTTTTCCCCCTTCCCGCATCGCATCAATTTGTTCCTTTGTTTTTATTATAATCATACAAACTATCTTTTTAGCTCGTTAGTAAAATAAAAACTATAAGCTAAACGGCGAAGCCGCTATCGAGCTATCGAGCTATTTATGTCTTTCCCCACCTTTTCTATTTCCTGCTCGCCATTTATCTCAATCAATCGCCGCGCCTTTTTCCAATAATCAAGTATCGGTTTTATTTCTTTATGATAAGTAGCAAGCCGCCTCGCTATCACCGCCGGTTTGTCATCCGTCCGCGTCGTTAATTTTCCGCCACATAAATCGCACACATTTTTTCTTTTTGACGGCTTAAATATAATATGATAAGCCGCTCCGCAAACACAAACCCGCCTGCCGCCCAAGCGCCTTCTTACTTCCCGATCGCCCACCTTAATCAAAACGGCGAAAATATTGTTTTTAAACGCCAAATTTTCCAATTTTTTCATTAAACAACCTAATTGTTTTCTATTTCTGGGATAGCCATCTAATATAAAGCCTTGCTTTGCGTCTTTTTTTTGAAGTCTCTTGTTAATTATTTTTTCAACGATCGAATCCGGAACCAATTTCCCTTTGTTTAATGTAGTGGCGACTTTTTTTCCTAACGCGCTCTTTCCGGCAATCTCGGCTCGAAACAACTCGCCCGGAGAAATAGCCGGAATCTTCAATGCTTTGGCCAACATTTCCGCCTGCGTCCCTTTGCCCGACCCCGGAGGGCCGAAAAATATTATTACCATCTTCGACATAATTTTTATTTTACTCATAAAACTACAGTCTGCTTCCCGGGCCAATCCCCAAAGGTTTGGAGCGGACAGAAGAAGGCGGAGTATTATGGCCAGATGTATTGTTAGACTTGCTTGTTTGACCGGCAAAGCCAGTCTTGGCTTTATTTACTGTGTTAAGGTCCGCCGCCGAACCCTTAGTTGCTCCCGGACCCGTCCTGCTTAAAAATTGGCTGGTGGAACCAACTTCGCCCAAAGTGCTGAATTTTGCCCTCTGCGCCCCTGTTTTTCCCATCTCTTCCACGGCCGAAACATCCTTCTGTATCATGCTTTTTAAGTTTCTTTTGACTTGTTCGCGCGTTAAATCGGCCGGGCTAAAATGCCTTTCGGCAGCTTCTAAAAATTTCTTTTTTGTTTCATACCCACGCTCCCTTCCTATGGCCTTGGCGATTGACTCAACGGACTTTTTGGAGGTTCCTAAATTTGCAAGAAATGGCTTTAATTTTGCTTTAACTTCGGGCCGCATTTTATTTAAAATTTTGTTGCCCTCCATGCCGCCAATTCGCTTAAACCTGTCAAATCCTCCTCCCTTGTTTGTTGTTGAATTAAAAAATAATCCCATATATTTAAAATGATTATTACACTTATTTTATCACATATTTATAAAAAAATAAAGCCGTTCAAAACGGCTTTTCTAAATTCTATATTCTAACTTCTGTTTTTATCCGCCTTCATACTCCCTCATGGTCAACTGCGATTCAACTTGTTTTACGGTTTCAATAACCACGGCTACCACGATCAAAAGAGAAGTGCCGCCGATGGCCAAAGACTGGATGCCGGTAAAATAGCGCATTACCAAAGGCAGGATGGCGATAATGCCCAAGAATAAAGCGCCGACAAAAATTATTTTGTGCGTGGTATTGGCTAAATATTCGGCCGTATGGCGGCCGGGCCTGATGCCGGGAATGAACCCTCCTTGTTTTTGCAAATTTTCGGCAATTTGGACGGGATGAAAAATAACTTCGGTGTAAAAATAAGTAAAGGCAAAAACAAGGATAAAATATAAAATACCGTAAGTTAATTGATTTTGAAAAGCCGCGATTATCCATTCCGCCGCCTTGGCGATCCAAGCGCTGCGCGCGTGAATAAAAAACTGGGCTATCATCGGCGGGAATAAAACAACGGAAATGGCAAAGATAATGGGTATGACGCCGGCCATATTGACGCGTAAAGGCAAATGGGTGCTGGTGCCTCCGTACATGCGATTGCCTCTTATTTGTTTGGCGTATTGCACTGGTACGTTGCGCTGCCCTTCGGTAATTATAACCACCCCCACCACAGTGATCAAAGCTATAACAACGAAACCGATTAACATAAAAAATTTTGAGGAGTCAAAGGTCAAGATAATCTGCTGAATTGCGCCGGGCAGGCTGGCGACAATGCCGGCAAAGATAAGCAAGGAAATGCCGTTGCCGACTTTCTTCTCGGTAATAAGCTCACCCAGCCACATTAAAAAAATTGTTCCCGCGGTTATCACAACAATCATGGAAAATAAATTAAAGGCGCTCAAATCGCCTAAAATTTGACCGGAAGATCGTCTAAGAAGCGTGATCATGCCGTAAGCTTGCATGGCGGCCAGGGGCACGGTCAGCCAGCGCGTCCACATATTGATTTTTTGCCGGCCAGCTTCCTCTTTCTGCATTTCTTCCAATTGGGGAATAATCATGGCCAATAATTGAAAAATGATTGAAGAAGTAATATAGGGAGCCACGCCCATCATCACAATGGAAAAATTTTCCATGCCGCCGCCGGAAAAAATATTTAAAAGGCCCAGAATCTGATTGGAGGCGAAAAAACTCTTCAGGGCAGCCGCGTCAACGCCGGGAATGGGTATGTGGGCGGCAAAACGAAAAATAATCAACATGCCCAACACAAAAAGAATGTTGTTGCGCAAATCTTTAGCTTTCCAAATTTGAATTAATTTATCAAACATATTTTCCTCCCGCTTTTTTAATTTGCTCTGCCGCGCTTTTGCTTGTTTTAATGCCTTGAAATTGTAAATTCTTGACCTTTAATTCTCCCTTGCCCAATACCTTGATCGGCAAACTTATATTATTTATCAAGGCTTTTTTAATTAAGGTTTGGGCATTAACAATTTCATTTTCTTTAAAATTCTTATTTATATCCAATAAATTAACAACCTGATTTTTTGCCTGGCGTGACTTAAAACCCCTTTTTTTGGGAATGGAAAGAAGTATTTTTTTCATGCCCAATCTTTTTAATCCGGTTACGCCCGATCTTGACCTTTGGCCCTTCATGCCCCGTCCGCTATAAGTACCGTGGCCGGAAGCATTGCCACGGCCAATTCTCTTTTTTTTATGGATTGATCCTTTGACAAGTTTAATTGTATTTAAGGATAACATACTAAATTAATTTCGAAATTCGAATATCAAAATTCGAAATAATATCTAAATTCAAATTTGTTAAATTCAAAACAGTTTAGAATTTTTAATTTTGGACATTAGAATTTGTTTCGGATTTCGGATTTTGGATTTCGGATTTTTTATCTTCCACCCTCTTCAAACTCTTTAATGCTTCTATTACGCACTTGACATTATTCACTTTATTGTTGGTTCCTAAAATCTTGCTGGTTACGTTCTTGATGCCGGCGAGTTCCAGAATAATGCGTACCGCCCCGCCGGCAATCACGCCCCGCCCACTGCGGGCCGGCTTAAGCAATACTTTGGCGGCGCCAAACTTATGATAAATTTCATGCGGAACGGTATCATTAACAATTGGCACTTCAATAAAATTCTTTTTAGCTTTGTTGACCGCTTTGGTGACGGCAAGAGTCACATCCGCCCCTTTCGCCATGCCGATTGCCACTCTGCCTTTTTTGTTGCCAATCGCCACGCAAGCCCTAAAACGCATCCTTTTCCCGCCGGCCATAACGCGAGTCACCCTGGCCAAATCAATAATTCGCTGTTCAAATTCCTCTTCTCTTTTTTCCCTTCTTCCGCCGCCTTTTCTGCCGCTTCTCCCGGCTCGGGCAGTCTTTTTCTTTTCTCCATAAACGGACTTGGCAACCGTAACAGCCGCTTTTTTGTCGGTGTCAACAGGTTTTTCAGCAACTTCTTTTAAATTGTCCTTTTGTTCTTCGGCCATATTTCCAAATTCAAAATTAAAAAATCAAATATAAAAATTATGGAGTGAAAATTTTTAAAAAAATTTTCACGAAATAATTTTACCTAAATTTTGCATTTTGATTTTTGCATTTTGATTTTATTAAAACTTAAGTCCTCCTTCTCGCACTCCCTCGGCCGCAGCCTTGACCCGTCCATGATATTTATAGCCGCCTCTGTCAAACACGACTTTTTTTATTTTTTTATCCAACGCTTTTTTGGCGATTAGCTTGCCCAACTCAAAACTTATAACAGCTTTTTTGTCTTTTTTCTTTATTTCGCCGCTTGAAACGCCGATTAGCGTTTTACCGCTCGCATCATTTATTATTTGCAAAAACATTCTTTTATTGGAGCGAAAAACACTAAGACGGGGTATCTCCCGCGTACCTTTAATTTTCGCCCGTATTCTGCCTCTGCGTCTGCTTCTTTTCGATTGTTTTATCTTCTGCTTATCCATAAATTGAAAATTGAAAATTATACTAGCTTCCCTTGGCCGCTGTCTTGCCGGCTTTTCTCCTGATTATTTCACTCGCATATTTAATTCCCTTGCCTTTATATGGTTCGGGTTTTCTAAACCGCCTTATTTGCGCTGCCACTTCTCCGACTTTCTGTTTATCAATACCACTGATGGTAATAATATTGCCCTCCACCTTCGCCTTTACTTCCTTAAGCAAATTATATTCAACCGGATGGGAATACCCAATATTTAAAATTAGTTTGTCGCCGCTCACGGACGCCTTATAGCCAACTCCGTTAATTTCTAATTTTTTTTCAAATCCTTGGTTGACGCCGATTACCATATTTTTTACTAAACTGCCATATAAACCCCATAAAGCCTTTTCTTTGCCGGATTCGGGATTGGCAACGCTTACTTTTATCTCCTTGTCGCTCGTTTCAACCTTAACTAAGTCGGATAATTTTTCCTTTACTTCCCCCTTGGGTCCCTTAACCACAATAAAACCATCCTCAAGTTTGGCTTGGGTATTGGCTGGCAGTATAATTGGCAATTTTCCCAGTCTAGACATAAGTTTATCCTAAATTCTATCAATATATTTCGCATATCACCTCTCCTCCGATCCCCTTTTTCCCGGCTTCCTTATTGGTCATCAACCCCTGCGGAGTAGAAATTATTGCTATCCCTAAATTATTTAAAACTGTTGGCAACTCACTTTTACTGGCGTAAATTCTTAAACCCGGCTTACTTATGCGTTTGAGCGAAGTTATGGCCGGTTCTCCGCCCTTCTTATACTTTAATATTAACCTCAACTCGCTAAATGCATTGTCTATTCCTTCTCCCTCTTTAAGGATTTCGGTCTTTTTAATCCATCCTTCTCTTTCCAATATTTGGGCGATTCCGTGCTTTATCTTGCTCATAGGCAAAACAACCTCTTCTTTGCCGACGGCCGAAGCGTTTCTTATTCTAGTTAACATGTCTGAAATTGGATCTGTCATATTATTTTACCAGCTTGACTTGGTAATGCCGGGCATTTCTCCGCTATCAGCCAACTCTCTAAAGCAGATGCGGCATAAATCAAAGTCTCGCATATAGCCGCGATTACGGCCGCAGCGCCAACAACGCCTAACTACGCGCGTTGGATATTTTGGTTTTTTCTTTGTTTTTACTATCAATGCTGTTCTCGCCATATTTTTATTCTTTCTTAAATGGAAAACCCAATAACCTAAAAAGTCCCAGTCCCTCTTCTTTGTTTTTGGCTGTGGTCGCGATGCAAACTTCCAAACCGTGCGCGTTTTCAATTTCATCAACTTCTATTTCGGGAAAAGCCAGATTTTCACGGAATCCTATGGTTAAATTGCCGTTTTTATCAACCTGTTTTTCGCTAATGCCTCTAAAATCCCTAACGCGAGGAAAAGTTATGCAAACCAGCTTCTCCAAAAAGTCATACATTCTTTTGCCGCGCAAAGTAACCGCAACGCCAATAATCATACCCTCTTTCGTTTTAAAGGCGGAAATTGCTTTTTTGGCCTTGGTTAATACTGGTTTTTGACCGGTAATGCGAGATAAATTGCTCGCCACCTTGTCAATATATTCTTTTTCTTTGCTGTGCCGGCCGACTCCAACATTAACAACCGCCTTTTTTATTGCCGGCGCCGCCAAATCATTGTTATAGCCAAATTTATTTTTCAGTTGCGGCATTATTTGTTTTTTGTATCTTTCCCGTAATCTCATAAAATAACTGTTTATGTTTTTTAATCTACCACCTGATCGCATTTTTTACAAATCCTAACTTTTCTTTTTATTTTTTTCGCCTCCGTGCCGCTTTCTATTGTTTTATATCCAACACGGGTAATCTTGTCGCACTTAGAACAAACCAACATCATGTTTGATAAATCTAAGGGGGCGGGAAATTCAATCCTTTGGCCTTTTTCGCCTTGCTTTCGCGGCCGAAGATGCTTAATTAGCAAATTTAAGCCCTCAACGCTTGCCTTGCCTCTGGACGGAAAAACTTGTAAAACCTTGCCGGCCTTACCGCTATCTTTTCCTTTTATTATTTTTACTTTGTCGCCCTTCTTGATATTCATGTTTCAAATTTAAGATTTACGGAATTCATTAATTTTGCATTTTGCCTGCCCCGCTCGCCTTTAACTTGTTTATTAATGTAAGTTGTTTAGCGGGTATAAATAAGTAATTATTAACAGATTCTTTAACGCGAGGCGGGCCGGGGATTTTTGCATTTTTAATTTTTTATAGTACTTCCGGCGCCAGTGAAGCGATCTTTAAAAATCCCGCCTGCCTTACTTCTCTGGCAATCGGCCCCAATATGCGGGTTCCTTTCGGCTCTTTTTTCTCTTTGTCAATTATAACAACAGCGTTGTCGTCAAATTTCAAATAAGTTCCGTCCTTCCTTCTGATCTCTTTTTTTATCCTTACAATAACGGCATGCACCACGTCGCCCTTTTTCACCGCCGCATGTGGCGCGGCTTCTTTTACCACCGCGGTAATAATTTCACCGATGCGAGCATACCGCTTTCTGTATCCGCCTAAAACCCTAATGCACTGGGCCGTTTTCGCACCCGTATTGTCCGCTATTTTTAGCATTGATTGAACCTGTATCATAGATGCAAAATTAAATTCTATTTATATAATGCTCGCCATTTTTTATCTTTGCTTAATGGCCGACATTCAATAAATTTTACTTTATCGCCCTCTTTAAGTTGATTTTTCTCGTCATGAACTTTATATTTTTCGCTAACCGTATACCTTTTTTGGTATCTGGGATGAATTTTAACCCTGTCTACCCTTACCACAACAGTCTTGTTCATCTTACTCTTAATAACTACTCCGCTAAAAATTCTTTTAAAGCTCTTTTTTATTTTTTCAACTTTTTTATTAATAATATCCATATCCATTAAGGCTTATTTGTTATTTTCACTTTTTTATTTAATAAAGTTAAAATTCTGGCTATCAATATTTTAACTTTTCTGACCTCCCGCACATCCTTGTGTTGCTTTGAAGCAACCTTAAAACGCAAGTCTCTTAATTTTTCTCTTGACTCGGCAAGCATTTTCTGCAACTCATTGTCTTTTTTATTTTTTAATTCTTTTAATTCCATAAACGGACGCAAGGCGTTTATTTTAAAATAAATTTACATTTAACCGGCAATTTATGGCCCGCCAGCCGCATCGCTTCCTTCGCGGTTTTTTCGTCTACGCCGCCCATCTCAAATATAATCATGCCGGGCTTCACTACAGCTACGTAATGGTCAACGGAGCCCTTTCCTTTTCCCATGGGAATTTCTCCGCCTTTTAAGGTAACCGGCTTATCGGGAAAAATTCTAATCCAAATCTTGCCGCCGCGTTTAATGTGTCCGGACATCGCTCTGCGGGCAGCTTCAATTTGTCTTGACGATACCCAACAAGCTTCCATACTCTTTAAACCAAAATTGCCAAAACTTAAATCAATCATTCGGCTTCCCTTTCCGCCTTTCTTTCCTTTGTGCGACTTTCTATGTTTCGTTTTTTTAGGCATTAACATAAATATAATTCAAAAGTCAAAAATCAAAATGCAAAATTATTGTTAATTTATTTTGTTTTCTTGCGACCGACTATTTCTCCCCGGACGACTTCTTTTTCTTTTTCAAACACTTCGCCTTTATAAATCCAAACTTTAATTCCAATGGTTCCGTAGGTAGTATTGGCTGTTCCGCGGGCATAATCTATGTTGGCGCGCAAAGTATGCAACGGCACCTTCCCGGAGGTTAACATTTCTTCTCGCGCTATTTCCGCCCCGTTAAGCCTTCCGCTTACCACGACCTTAACGCCCAAGGCGCCGGCGCGTTCTACTCGACCAATGGCTTGCTTCATTACTCTGCGAAATGGCATTCTTTTCTCTATTTCTAAAATCATCTGCTGCATCACGATTTGCGCGCTTAAATTCGGCCTGTCCGCTTCGGTAATATTCAAATTAATGCTATTCAATCTGATTCCGCTGGGACGAGATAAAAATTTACGGTGTATTTTCTTTCTTAATTCCTCGGCGCCCGTCCCGCCTCGACCAATAATTAAGCCGGGTTTGGCCGTAAAAATTTCAATGTTAATTTTATTGGCGCTCCTCTCAATTTCTATTCTGTCAACGCCTGCCTCACGCAATTCCCGGGTTAAAAATTTCTTAATTTCTACATCTTGTCTGGTTTTGTTTATATAATTTCTGCCGCGGTCAAACCACCTGGATGACCAAGTTTTTGATATCCCGATTCTTAATATTTTTGGATTAACTTTCTGCCCCATATTTCAAATTAAAAAATAAAATATAAAAAATAAAAAATTATTGTTACCCGCTTTTTCTCCGAAACATTCTGGAAACAAAACCCTTATGCCCTCCTCCTTCTATTTTGGCGTGACCATGTCTGCCTTCCATTCGCGGATCAACTATTTTTTTGCCTTTTTCAACTTTTTCGCCGGCAACAATTTCTTTTTCCTCTTTTTCTTTAATTTTAACGCCCTCATCTTCCTTGTGTTTACCGGCTAATTTGACTGGCGCCTCAATTTTTATTTTTTTAGCCCCCTGGCGGCCGCTTTCTTTAATCTCGCCCAAAAGCACTTCTACGTGGCTGGCTCTCTTGCGAATTGGCGTAGCCCGACCATGCGCTTTAGGCATCCAACGTTTTAGGGCGGTGCCTTCGTTAACTGTAATTTTTTTGATATATAAATTATTCTTATCTAAATCAAAATTGTGCTCAGCATTAGCTATGGCCGAATTGACTAATTTAGCCACTGGCCTGGCCGCCAATTTTTTAATAAACCTCAGTTGGTTTAAAGATTCTTCAACCCTTAGGCCGCGAACAGCATCAACTACCAGGCGAATTTTTCTGGGCGACATTCTTATGTTTTTTATTTTGGCTTTAACTTCCATATTTTATTTACTTTCACCCTTCGCTTGTTCTTTGGCCATCTTGCCGCCATGAATAACAAATTTTCTGGTGGGGGCAAACTCGCCGAACTTATGGCCAACCATATTTTCAACTATAAAAACCGGCACATGCTGCTTGCCATTATGGACGCCAACGGTAAATCCCACCATTTCCGGAGTAATGGCGCAAGCCCTATCCCATGTTTTAACAACCGTTTTGTCACCGGGTTTTAAATTTTTTATCTTTTTTAACAGCCTTTCATTAACGTACGGCCCTTTTTTCAAACTTCTGGACATAAGTTATTCGCTTCGCGAACCCGCACTATCCCGCCGACGGCGGGACGGGGACATGCGAATAATAATATAATTATTATTTTTTCTTTCTTCTCTGTATTATTAATTTATTGGAATATTTTTTATTTTTTCTCGTTTTTGCCCCTAACGCCGGCTTGCCCCAGGGAGTTTTAGGATGCTTCAATCCAATTGATTGCTTGCCTTCGCCGCCGCCATGAGGATGATCAACGGGATTCATGGCCGTGCCTCGAACGGTTGGCCTCCAGCCTAAATGCCTTTTTCTGCCCGCGCCGCCGATTTTTATCAATCTTCTGTCAGGATTGCTAACCTGGCCGACGGCGCAAAGACAGTCTTTCTTTATGCGCCTTATTTCTCCCGATGGCATTTTTAGTTGGGAATAATCTCCTTCCGTGCCCATAATAAAAACCAAATTGCCGGCGGCGCGAGCTATTTTCCCACCCCTACCGGGCTCCAATTCCACATTATAAACCGCCACTCCGGCCGGTATAAATTTAATGGGCATGGCATTGCCGGGCTTTATCTCCACCTGATCCTTTGAACTAACCACTGCGGAACCAATATTTAGATCAAGAGGCGCAATTATATATCTTTTTTCTCCGTCCTGGTAATGAAGCAAGGCTATTCTGGCGCCACGGTTAGGGTCATATTCAATGGAAGCGACTTTGGCCGGAACATTAAATTTATCCCTCTTAAAATCAATAACGCGGATATACCTTTTGGCTCCCCCGCCGCGATGCCTAATTGTAATTTTACCCCCGCTTCTGCCGGCTTTTTGTTTCTTGATTATTACCAAGCTCTTTGTCGGCGCCATTTTGGTAATATCAGAAAAGTCATCAAAAGTTGCTTGACGTCTTGCTCCTGTTATTGGTTTTACTGTTTTTATCCCCATGTTTCAAATTAAAAATTTAAAAATAAAAAATTTTGATATTTTTATTACACTCCTTCATAAACCTTGATGCTTTCTCCGGCCGGCAAGGTAATAATGGCTTTTTTCCAATCTTTTCGCCTGCCGCTCATTCTGCCGTGCTTTACTTCCTTGCCTTTTATTCTAATTATATTCACGCTAACCGGCTGAATTCCATATACTTCATTTACCGCTTTGGCTATCTCAATCTTGTTCGCTCCCTTGGCAACCTCAAAAACATATTTATTCAAGGCTCCCAGCACGCTGGCTCTTTCTGTTATTAACGGTTTAATCAGCGCCCTATAGGCGCCTCCGTATTTTTTTTCTTTTTTTTCCATTTTATCTTTTGAAGTCTCGGCGTATAATTCTTTCGTGCTTTGCCGTTTTTCCTCTTTTTGGGCGACACTAATTTTAGCGGTTGACGTTCCGCCTTGCTTATCTTCGGTTTTTTTTCTGCCAAATAAACCCATGTTTCAAATTTAAAATTAAAAAATAAAATATAAAAATTATTGTTTGTATCTTTCCTCCAACTTCTTCACGCCACTAACTGTTAAAATTAAATTTTTGTATTTCAACAAATCAATTATATTTATATTATCTAAATTAATAATTTCCGCACCAGGCAAATTTCTTCCTGAATATTTTACCTTATCATCCTTCTTGTCGTTTATTACCAAAATGCTCCTTTTTGTCTTGTTTTTTTTATTTGTTTTACTTTTATCTTTTGCCAAAATTTTTTCCGTATTCTTTATCATACTTTCAAATATCTTTGTTTTAAATTCCGGCATTTCTATTTTGTCCAATATTATCAAACAATCGTTCTTTAATTTGTCGGAAAATACCATAAAAATGGCTTTCTGTTTCATTTTCTTGTTTATTTTTTGGGAAAAATTTCTTGTTGAAAGCGGGCCAAAGATAACGCCGCCGCCCCGCCATTGCGGAGACCTGATTGAACCATGTCTGGCTCGCCCCGTTCCTTTTTGCTTCCATGGTTTGCGGCCTCCGCCACGCACCTCGCTTCTGCCTTTGGTATCCGCTAACACCTGTCGCTCATTCGCCATTTGCGCCACTACCGCCTGATGAATCAGCGCTTCGTTGGCTTTTACGCCGAAAATATCGCCGGCCAATTTGATCGCGCCGGCCTCTTCGCCTTTTTGGTTGTAAATTTTTTCTTCCGCCATATTAAAATGCAGATAAAACTTTTTCTTTTAACTCGCCCGTCAGCTCTTCCGCCTTTTTGTCTTCCAAATTAAATTCACTTTTAAAATATTCTCTTAAATCATTTACGTTCAATTCCTTAACCTCCACTTTCATAATCGCCGCCACTAAATCCACTCCGTATTTCCCCTCTAGATTGTTGATAATTTCCCTCATCGCCGATTTTGCCAGTTTGTCTCTTAATTCCTCGGGCAAAGCGTTAAATTTGTTTAAATAATCTTCCTTAAACACTTTTTCTTCTGGTTCTTTCTGCGCGCCGTTGGCTGCGCCTTTTTCCTCGTCTTTTACGATTTCTACGGCCTTCTTCTCGGCAACTAGCGGCTTTTCTTCTTTTTTTTCTTCGCTGATTTTTTCGTCGGCTTTTTCAATTTTTTCAACATCCAACTTCTCGCTTTTCATCTCGCTTTTGCCTTCAGCGCCCTTTTTAATACTTTCTGAATTTAAGCTGTCTTGCCGATCCTCCTCTTTCTTTGGCGATATTACTTTCAGTTCCCCCTGTCCCGCTATCATTACCAAGCCGTCTCTCGCTCCCGGCACTGCTCCCCCAATAAGAAGCATGTTATTTTCTTTGTCAATATCAATAATTTCTAAATTTTTAGTGGTCACCTTGCCTCCGCCCATGCGGCCGGCCATCCGGACTCCTTTAAAAACTCTCTGTGGAGCCTGCGCGCCTATTGAACCGGGCATTCTTAGCTGGTCTTTGTTGCCGTGGGTTTTGTCTTGGCCATGAAAACCGTGCCTTTTTACTACGCCCTGGAAACCCTTTCCCTTGGATACTCCTTCTACCTCGATTTTATCGCCCGGAGCAAAGGCCGTCACATCAATAACGTCGCCCGCTCCCAATTTTGACGCTTCTTCGGATGAAATCCTAAATTCCCTCAAATATTTCAAATTAATTTTTAATTTTTTATTTTTAATTTTTAATTTATTTAAGTGCTCTTTTTGCGGTTTTTTTATATTTTTCTCTTTTTTTTCTCCGTACCCAACCTGCGCGGCCGCATATCCGTCCTTGCTTTCATTTTTAATCTGCACGATCGGACAAGGGCCGGCCTGAACACGGGTCACGGCGATTACCTTATCGCCCTGCCATACTTGGGTCATATCCAGTTTTTTTCCTAATATAAATTTCATAAAAAAACAAACAAAAAATCGGACATTCACAAGCCAGCGATTTTCTTCCCGGGCTTATGAATACCCGATTCTGGCTAGTTGAGTATCCCCTTCGACTTCGCTCAGGGCGGATCGCTAAGGACTTTAACTAGTATAAAAAATTGTCAAAATCTAATTCTTAAAAGTGTTAATTATGTTCGTGGACTTGAACATAGTTTCATGTGGTTCCGTGGTTCGCTATATTTAATTCGCATGTGCGGTCCCGCCGATGACGAGATAACTACATTTAATATTCGCACGTGCGGCATTTGTAGCGCCGCTCGCCGAAGGCGATAACTACATTTTGATTTCCACGTCCACGCCGGCCGGCAAGCTCAAATTAGTTAAAGCTTCAATAGTCTTGGCTGTCGGCTCAATAATATCAACCAACCTTTTATGAATCCTCATCTCGTACTGGTCCCGGGCATCTTTATGCACAAACGTAGAACGGTTAACCGTATATTTTTTCTTCTCGGTAGGCAATGGAATGGGCCCAAAAGTCTGGGCGCCGCTCCGCAAAGCCGTATCAAGAATTGTCCTTGTTGATTGGTCAATTATTTTATGGTCAAAGGCTTTAATTTTAATGCGGATGCGCTGCTTGGACTCCTCTTTTTCGTTCACATTCTCTGTTACTTTTTTTCTTTTTTTGTCTTTACTGTCGGTCATTTTTAATTTCCCACAAATCAACAAATCTAACTACAAATACACAAATACTAACTTTCTACTCCCTTTTTTAAAAGAGGCAAGGAAGGATTATTCGTGATATTCGTTGTAAAATTCGTTAATTCGCTAGGAGCTTCTTAAATAAACACTATCTTCCGCCCGTTTTAAAGAACACGGGCGGAATAACTGCTTATTTAATGATTTTGGTTACGGCGCCGGCGCCAACGGTTCTGCCGCCTTCGCGAATGGCGAATCTCTGTTTTTCTTCCAAGGCGATCGGAGAAATCAATTTTATTTTCAAATTGACGGTGTCGCCAGGCATAACCATTTCGCTCCCGGCCGGAAGTTCAACTTCGCCGGTAACGTCGGTGGTGCGGATATAAAATTGCGGCTTGTAACCCTTGAAAAACGGCTTGTGTCTTCCGCCTTCCTCTTTAGTTAAGATGTAAACCGCGCCTTCAAATTCGGTATGAGGAGTAACGGTTCCAATTTTGGCGAGCACTTGTCCTCTTTCCACCTCGTCTTTCTTGGTGCCGCGAAGAAGCACCCCCGCGTTATCTCCGGCGCGTCCTTCATCCAAAGATTTATTAAACATTTCAATGCCGGTAACAACGGTTTTGGTGGTGTCGCGCAAGCCGATTATTTCAACTTCTTCGTTAACCTTAATAACGCCCCTCTCAATTCTGCCAGTTACCACCGTGCCTCGTCCTTCAATGGAAAAAATATCTTCAATCGGCATCAAAAACGGCTTATCAGTGTCGCGCACCGGCTCCGGAATAAAATCATCAATCGCTTTGATTAAGTCCAAAACAGGCTGAGCGTCCGGTCCGCTGGGATTTTCCAATGCTTTTAAGGCAGAGCCGCGGATAATCGGAGTGGTGTCGCCGGGAAATTCGTACTTTTTAAGCAAGTCTCTAATCTCTTCTTCCACCAAGTCAATCAGCTCCTTATCCTCCACCATATCAACTTTGTTTAAAAAAACAACGATATAAGGAACGCCCACTTGGCGGGCAAGCAAAATATGTTCTCTGGTTTGAGGCATGGGGCCGTCAGTGGCGGCCACCACTAAAATAGCGCCGTCCATTTGGGCAGCGCCCGTAATCATGTTTTTCACATAATCGGCGTGTCCCGGACAATCAACATGGGCGTAATGACGTTTCTCGGATTCATATTCCACGTGAGCGGTGGCAATAGTGATGCCGCGCGCTTTTTCTTCCGGAGCGGAGTCAATCTGGTCAACGCTTTTTTTAGTCGCTCTCAATCCTTTAGCCGCGACAACACTTAAAATAGCCGCGGTCAAAGTTGTTTTCCCATGGTCAACGTGGCCAATCGTGCCAATATTGACATGAGGTTTTGTGCGTTCAAATTTTTCTGCCATTGTTTTAGTTACGACCCCAGCCCCAGTTTAAAAAACTAGAGCTGGGTTTTTGCCCCAATGGGGCGTCCAGCCGTATAAAATTATTATAATTCAATATATTTGTAAATTTGCGAGAACTTAAAATTTTATTTCTTCCAAATATTGTCGATCTTCTTCAATAATGTCTTCCGCCGCCTTCTTCCTGGCTGTTGGTATTGCCCAAACCTTCTTACCTTCTTTTCTTTCCCTTCTTTCCCTCTCGTTTTGCTCGTTTTGCTTTTTTCTTGCTCCGCTTAAATAAAAATTTTCTCTTTGCCTCTCTTCCACCATTCTTCTGTCTTCATTATCATTATTATCATTATCATCATCTTTAGAAAAAAAATTGTCATTAAAAGCACTAAAATCATGCTCGCTTTTCCAAATGGCAACGTCGCGATTTATCTTATCAAGTAATTCATCTTCTGTCAAGTTGTGCAAATCGCTCTTGCCTACCGCCAACTTTTCATACTGATCCAAGTCCATAACCACATAAGCGTCGTCAGGTTTTGAAGCGCTAAAAACAATCACCCGGTCGCCGGTCTTTTTTGCTAGATTTATTATTCTTTGCAGTTGATTCTGCATATTTCTTTGTCATCGATATGTTTTTATATTAAGCCATCTCCTTGTCGCCGTCAACTCTCGCTTTTTATTTTCCGCTTTTCCCTTCCGTAATCTGCTCGGCTATGTTTTTCGGCACCTCGGCGTAATGCGAAAATTCCATTGAATAGCTGGCTCGGCCTTGAGTCATTGATCTTAATTGAGTGGCGTAACCAAACATCGAGACTAATGGCACCTTCGCTTTAATTGACTTCACTTGCCCCCGGTCGGCCATCTCTTCAATTTGCCCTCTTTTGGAATTTAAATCTCCAATCACCTCTCCCATAAAATTCTCCGGCGTTACCACGTCAACTTTCATAATCGGTTCCAATATTATCGGACCGGCCTTTTTGGCGGCTTCCTGAAAGCCCATGGAACCGGCGATCTTAAAAGCCCCTTCCGAAGAATCAACTTCGTGGTAAGTGCCGTCGTAAACCGCAACCTTAATATCAACCAAAGGATAGCCGGCGACAACCCCTCTATCCAAAGCTTCTTTAATTCCTTTATTAATGGCAGGTATATATTCTCTGGGAATAGCGCCGCCTTTTATCTCATCAATAAATTCGTAGCCCTTGCCAACTTCATTCGGTTCAACCCGCAGCCAGCAATGGCCATATTGGCCGCGGCCGCCCGATTGCCTTATATATTTTCCTTCGGCCTCGGCGGTTTTGGTGATTGTTTCGCGATAAGCCACTTGCGGAGCACCAACGTTCGCTTCCACGTTGAATTCGCGCTTCAGGCGGTCAATAATAATATCCAAATGCAATTCTCCCATGCCGGAAATCAATGTTTGGTTGGTTTCTTCATCGGTTTTCACTTTAAAAGTCGGATCTTCTTCGGCCAGTTTGGCGAGAGCCAAGCCCATTTTTTCCTGATCAGCCTTGGTTTTCGGTTCAACCGCGATGGAAATAACCGGTTCCGGAAAAGTGATGGACTCAAGCACGACAGAACGGCTTTCGTCGCACAAAGTATTGCCGGTGGTCGCGCCTTTCAAGCCGATAACAGCCGCGATTTCTCCGGCATAAACTTCGGCCACTTCTTCGCGGTGGTTGGCGTGCATCCTGACAATGCGGCCGATGCGCTCCTTGTTTCCGGTGGAAGAATTAAGAACATAAGAACCGGCTTTTAACACTCCGGAATAAACCCGTATAAAACATAATTTTCCCACAAAAGGGTCAGTGGCGATCTTAAAAGCCAGGGCGGCAAATTTTTCGTCATCACTGACTTTTATTTCTATTTTTTTACTCTCATCATCGGGATCAAAACCAACGGGAGGGGGTATGTCAAGCGGCGAAGGCAAATATTCAACCACCGAATCAAGCATAAATTGCACTCCCTTGTTTTTCAAGGCGGAACCGCAAAGCACCGGCACGATTTTTCCGGCGCAAACGGCTTTGCGCAATTCTTTTTTTAAATTATCCACGGCTATTTCCTCGCCGGCCAGATATTTGCTTAATAATTCTTCGTTATGTTCAACAATCGCTTCCACCAACTTGCCGCGATATTCTTCAACCCTGTCTTTCATATCGGCCGGCACGTCCGTATCTTCCCATTTAATGCCCAGATCATCAAGATAAATACGCGACCGCCTTTCAAATAAATCAATAATGCCTTTAAAATCGCTCTCCACTCCAATCGGCAATTGGACAGGATGAGCGTGTTTGGTAAGCCGCTCATGGATTGAAGTTAAATCTTTGTAAAAATCGGCCCCGGTTCGATCTAACTTATTAATAAAAGCCAAGCGGGGAACATTGTATTTGTCCGCCTGATGCCAGACGGTTTCGGATTGCGGCTCCACCCCGGCCACGCCGTCAAATACGACCACGCCGCCGTCCAGCACCCTTAAAGAACGTTCTACTTCAGCGGTAAAGTCAACGTGCCCCGGGGTGTCAATAATGTTAATGCGCGCGTCTTTCCAAAAACAGGTGGTAGCGGCGGAAGTGATGGTGATGCCGCGTTCGCGCTCTTGCGCCATCCAATCCATGGTGGCTTCGCCTTCATGCACCTCTCCTAATTTGTGTTTCTTTCCCGTGTAAAACAAAATACGCTCGGTAACGGTTGTTTTTCCGGCGTCAATATGGGCGATAATTCCTATATTTCTAGTTTTCTCAAGGCTATATTCTCTGGGCATGTTTCAAATTAAAAATGTAAATATCAAAATGCAAAATGACATTGTAAAATGAAAAGTTATTTTTCTATACCAATTCTTAATTTTAAACTTTGAATTGTAATTTTGATTTTTAAATTTTAAATTTTAAATTTCGCGAGCGTTAGCGAGCGAAATGCGCGAATGCTTTGTTGGACTCGGCCATGCGATGCATGTCGTCGCGCTTTTTCACGGCCGCGCCTTCGCCTTTAACGGCGTCCAAAATTTCTGCGGCCAGCTTTTCGCTCATCGGCTTTCCCTTTCTCTTGGCGGCCGCGTCAATAACCCAACGACAGCCCAAATTAAACCGGCGTTCGCCGCGAACCTGAAAAGGAACCTGATAGTTGGCGCCGCCCACTCTTTTGCCGCGCACCTCCACTAAAGGCGAAATTCTTTTTAAGGCTTTATGAAAAACATGGCGCGGGTCCTGCTTGGTCTCGGCTTTAATAATATCAAAAGCGCCGTAAACGATATTTTGCGCCACGGTTTTTTTTCCTCGCCTCATTATATAATTAATAAATTTAGCGACGTCGGTATCGTTATATTTTATGTCTCCTTCAATTTTTCTTTTTGGCGCTGGTTTTCCCCTCATAATATATTAAACACTAAATTAACGAATATAACACGAAAAAAACTAATTATTTATAAAACTTTAACTATTAATTTCGTTATGTTCGTGTATTACTTCTTAGTTTTCTCCCTCTTCGCTCCGTATCTTGATCTGCCTCTTTTTCTCGCATTCACTCCCTGCGTATCGTAAACCCCCCGAATAATTTTATATCTTACGCCCGGCAAATCTTTTGTTCGGCCGCCCTTAATCATAACAATAGAGTGCTCCTGCAGATTGTGGCCTTCGCCCGGAATATAAGCGGTAACTTCCATGCCATTGGAAAGTCGGACGCGGGCGATTTTACGCAAAGCCGAATTCGGTTTTTTGGGTGTCGTGGTCGTCACTTTCACGCAAACGCCGCGCTTAAAAGGAGAACCTTTGGGCAATTCGGTTCTCTTTCTATGCAAGGTGTCCAAACTCGTCTGCATGGCAGGCGATTTGCTTTTCTGTTTCGCTGTTTTTCGTCCCTTGCGGACTAATTGATTTACGGTAGGCATAAACGAAAACACATCCCGAGAATCCGGGATATGTGCATTATACCCCCTTTAACAAAGGGGGCACAGGGGGATTTAACACATGTATTATTAAATTTATCAAAATTTGAAAAGTAAGTCAAGGGCATAACTTGATCTCTTATGTCCCCACGATTAACTTAAATAAAAAATTAATAACTGGAATAACCAACGAAAAACCGAACATCACAAAAAGCAAAACCAAAATCATACCGTATCTTTCCAGCTCAAGATATTTCATCTGCCAGTTTGCCGGCAAAAAAGGCATAACGACTTTGGAGCCGTCAAGCGGGGGAATTGGCACAAGATTAAATACCATTAGCATTAAATTTATCTGCACGATCACGGCTAACAGAGATGGTAAAATTCCACCACCTCCCACGCCCAGCCGCAAAATCAGTCCAAAAAACAAAGCGGTAATTAAATTGGCTAACGGTCCGGCCACGGCCACTTTTGCGGCTCCATATTTCTGGTCGCGCAGATTGTAGGGATTAAAAGGCACCGGTTTGGCGTAGCCAAAAATAAGCGCTCCGCCCGTGCCAAAATAAATAAGCGCGGGCATTAAAATAGAGCCCCACAAATCAATATGCGCCAAAGGATTTAGGGTCAACCGGCCGGCATCCTTGGCCGTCGGATCTCCCAACCGATCAGCCGCCCAGCCATGCATGTATTCATGGATAATGGCGGAAAATAAAATTATAATCAAAGCGAATAACATATAATTATTTTAACATGCTTGCCTAATTTATCAAAGCATGCTAATGTTATTAGTAATTTTGATTCTAAAAATTAATAAATTACAAATTCAAAATTACAAATAACAAATAATATCAAAATCCAAATATTTTAAACATTTGATATTTTGAAAATTATAATTTATTTGAAATTTGATATTTTGAATTTTGAATTTTTACAATCATGGCTAAAAAATGCGAGGTGTGCGGACGCGGGTCAAAAAAGGATGCCAGCCGCTCCCATTCCAACATTAAAACCGTAAAAAGACAATATATCAATTTACAGATGAAAACAATCGGAGGAAAAAAAATGAAAGTATGCACGCGGTGTATTAAGACAATGAAGAAAAAGAAAGCGACCAAATAAAAAGGAGGGTGGCTAAAAACCATCCTCTTTTTTTATTATGTCTTCCCTAGCCCTTTATCAAGGCTATAAAGTTTTTTCAAAAAATCACCTCTTCGTTCTCCCTCCTTGATTTTTCTAAGAACTCTCCTGGCGCCGCATCTGACAATATCATTCCACCAGCCGCGATACCAACTTGCCCATCCCCGCAGAAGATAATCTAATGGCATGATGATTGTCCGTATGGGAACTCTTACCCAACTCGTCCAGCTGTAGAACCACCTCATAATAATTTCAGGCGATTCTTGCAACTCCCGAATCATCATGTCGGCCGGCTTAAAGCAAGCAAAGTTTCCGTCATATTTTTCCCAGCCGACGACGTTCAAGGGTAAAATTCGGCCTTCTTTTTCTAATTGGTCGCGTAATACTGTTCCGACCAAAGGCACCAATCGCAAAACCTGAATGCTGTCCGGCTTGGCTTGACGGATAAACTTTTTAAACTGCCTCACTCTTTCTTCCGCGCTGATTTTAAATGCGGACGGATAACCGAAAATAAACATGGCGTGAACAAAAAAACCGGACTCGCGCCACTGTTTAGTAAACTCAACCATTCGCGCGGCATTGATTCCTTTTCGCATGGCTTTCAATTCTTCGTCTATCGGCGATTCATAACCGATGCAAACCCTACGGACGCCGGCGGCTTTCATAATCGCGAGAAATTCCTTGTCTTTCGCCGCGCCAAGTCTGGCTTGAATCGTAAAATCAAGATAAGAGCCGTATTTTTCCGCGATCATTTTGAAAAATTTAACCGTGCCTTCCTTGTCTTCTTCAACGCGATCGTCAACTATAAAAAATTCTCTGGCTCCGCGCGTTTCCACAAGCCATTTTATCGTCTCATAAAGCCACTTCGCGTCCGCCCATCGCGGTTCGCCTTTCACGCTGCAAAATTCACAACACATTCCGCAACCCCTTATCCGTCCTATCGGATAAATTCTTGTTTTAGCGAAGCGCAAAAGGCCGAAATCGGGGATAGAAAGCGAGTTTAAATTCACTTCGTCGGCATCTGTTATGCCGCCCATTCTTACGCCACCCTTCAAAAGAGCAAGAATCTCTTCAATTGCTTTTTCTCCATCGCCTCTAACGATGATATCAATGCCTTTTTTAAGCGACTCTTCTGGCATATAAAAAACATGCCAGCCGCCGGCGACAATTAAAGCGCCTTGCTGTTTATAAAAGGCGGCGAGTTCCCAAACTCTCGGCATAGTGCTGGTCAATCCGCAATAAAAACCGACCACGACAGCGGAATTTTCCTTTTGAAGGGCGACATGGTCAACTGAGCCGTTCTTGTCGCGCGGACCATTATGGTAATTATTTTCGTCAATTACTTCCACGCGCCAGCCCGACATCTTATTGGCCGCGGTGGCCACAAGAAGCGGGCCTAAAGCGGTCGTCTTTTTTGTGACTCGGCTAAAAATATTGTCCTCTGGATAAGCCGGAATAATCATCCTGAAAAGTTTTATTTCCACTTCTTTTCCCTCCTCTCTTATTTCAAAGATCTTTTGTATTTTTTAAAATTAAGATGGTCTCAATTATAAAAATCTAACTTGGTCGCAATTACTGAACGCAGTGCGAACCTACTTTGCCTGCCCGCCAAAGCCCGAAGGGCGACGGAGGGAACGGAACTGACCCGCCCCGCGGCTCCGCCCGCCTGACGGCGGCGCAAAGCAAAACATTTTTCTCTTTTTTCAATTTTGGCGCGCGACCCTTTTTCTTCTAAAAGGAATTGAAAAATGTTTTGCTTTGCTTCTCTTGACGGAGCAAGAGAGCGGAGCCGCTCCCACCCCAGCCGCGCCTTCGGCGCGGTGAGCAGGCGGGCAAAAATTCCTTCCCCCAGACCCCCTTCCTTTTTGTCCGCCTGCTGGAAACCCCCAGCGGATTTTTCGGGCGACAGGACCGAAAGGAAAAGAATAGTTGCGCTTGCCCCACCCTTCCCGTGCGCGCGCAACAAGTAGGAACTCCCTATAAACTCTTGGACAATTTTCATAAAATCAGCTATCATTGTAATT
>CAZZBC010000002.1:0-36839 GCA_964652175.1 uncultured Gammaproteobacteria bacterium
CCCCACTACAAATGGGGCACATCCGAATGGCGGGTTCGCGAAGCGAATAACTATGTTTGACAAAATCACTCCCCCGGGCACGGGGCAAAATCAAGATAATAAAAGCGCGCCAACGGCAAAAGAAGGGGTGGAAGATATTTTTTCCGCCAGCGATCGTTTTTCCGGCTCCGGCTCTTTGCCGCCCAAACCGCCTGTTTTCCAGCCTAAAACAGCGTTTCCCGCCGCCCCGCCGGCCAAGGGCGCCGCGCGGTTGGGCCTTGAAGATAAATTGGCCGGCATCAACAAAAAGTATTTTTTGCTCGGCCTTGTTGTTTTAATTTTATTGGTTATCGCCGTCGGGGTTTGGGGAATCGGCAAATATAATCCTTTTTCAAAAAAAGGCGAAAATGCCAGCGAGGTTCAACCCGTCACTGAAACAGGAGTTCAAAATGGAACAGTTGTTAGTGGCGAAACCGCAACCGAAACGGCGACGGAAGCGGAAAACAAGACTGTCACGGAAGAGCCGGTTGTTAAGCCGGCCGACAGCGATCAAGACGGATTGTCGGACGAAGAAGAAAAGAGCTTAAAGACGGATTCCAACAACATTGATTCGGACAACGACGGTTTGTTTGACCGCGAAGAAGTTAAGGTGTACGCCACGGATCCGCTTAAAGCGGATACTGATGGTGACGGCTATAAGGACGGGGCGGAAGTGAAAAACGGTTACAATCCCAAAGGGGCGGGAAGGCTTTATGAGATAAAGTAAATCTCTATAAAATAAACGATCCCCCTTGCATAAGGGGGATTAAGGGGGTTTAAGGCAACGGCAAACACAAAAATCCCCCTTACCCCTTTTATACAAAGGGGGTAAATACAAAACCATGTTTAACCTATTTAATTTTTTTAAAAAAAACAAAGAAAAAGGCGGCCCTGGAAAAGAAGCAACGGAAAAAAAAGAAGAAAAGAAAATAATTGATGCGGATTTATCCAAAGACATAATTATTCATGTTATGCCCGAGCGTTTTCGCGTTGTTCACGCCAAAGCCGGCAAAGCCAAAAAAACGGGACTGCTTATTTTAATCGGCGGCTTTTTGTTTTTTGTCGTTGTTTCGGGAGCGTTGTATTATTACTTATTCGGGCCGGGAGCGGAAAAAAAGCCAAAGCCCGTTCCAGTTTCGGCGCCGGCGCAAAAAGAAACAAAAAGCGCGCCCAAACCGACGGCCACCTCCACAGTGAGCGAGGAAACCAAAAAAGCCACCACCACTCCCAGTTTTTCAGGCCTTAATTTAAGCCAGGCCACTACCACCGCAGAAATCGCCACGACCACGCCGGCAAGCGGGACCGGTTATGCTCCCGGCCGCGACATTGACAGCGATAACCTAACGGATAAAGAAGAAGAGCTGTTGGGAACCGCCGTTAACAATCCGGACAGCGACGGCGACGGCTACAGCGATTTTACCGAGATAAGCAACCTTTATAACCCGTCTACTTACGCCAGCGCCAGATTGATTGGCAATCCGCGCGTTAAGAAATACGCCAATACCGCTTTTGGCTACAGCCTCCTTTATCCGGCCGCCTGGACAATCAGCTCTTTGGGAGGCAATGATTCCATTATGTTTAAATCGGCCGATGATCAATTTATTCAGGTCATCGCGCAGCCCAACCCGGACAGGCAAACCATTGAAAACTGGTATTTTGAGCAGTTTAAAGTAAGTGCGGACGAGTCAAAACGCTTAACGGGTAACGGCTGGCAAGGGATTAAAAATAATAATGGTTTGATTGTTTATTTGACCGACAAGAAAAACAATTACATTTTTACCATTACTTATAATCCTGTTTCCGCCACTGCTCTTGATTATGGGAGCATTCTGACTATGATGATAAAATCATTTGCGATTACGGAGTAAATCTTTTATGGTAGAAATTAACAACAAGACCGAGAGTAAAATAAATTTGACCGTTGTCCGCCAAACCGCGGAAATTTTTTTAAAAAAACATAAAAAACAAAAGAACGAACTGTCCATCGCTTTTGTCGGAGATCGCCTTATCCGCCGGCTGAATGAAACATACCGCGGAATTGACAAGCCAACCGATGTTTTAACGTTTCCCGACTATCCGGCAATACCCCCCGTCGTCATTCCCGTCCCGCCGACGGCGGGAGGAATCCAGAATTTGGGCGAAATAATAATTGATTACGCGCAGATTAAAAGGCAGGCGCGCGAACAAGGCCACTCGGCGCAAAAAGAACTCATATTTATTTTAGTCCACGGCCTTCTGCATCTTGTCGGCTACGATGACGCGACGGAAAAGGGGAGATTGGAGATGATAAGAAAAGGGGAGGAGTTTATTAAAAATTTAGAATATAGAATTTAGAATTTAGGAATGCGAATATGCGGTTATGATTAAATTCAGGCGTTTAATAAAAAGTTTCATTTACGCTTTTCGGGGACTTGTCAAGACTTTCCGCGAGGAGCAAAATTTTAAAATTCAGGTTGCCATAGGCGCTTTAGTCGTAGGGGCGGGCTTGTTTTTAAAAATCAGCCGTCTTGAGTGGTGTATAATTATTTTATCCATCGCTTCGGTGGTTTTAATGGAGATCGCCAACAGCGCGGTTGAGCGCATAACCGATGTTTTAAAGCCCAGGATTGACAGTTATGTCAAAGAAATAAAGGACATAACGGCCGCCGCGGTCATGCTGGCGTCTTTGGTCGCGGCTATTATTGGAGTTATTATTTTTTATCCGCATTTGGTAAAATATTTTTTTGTGTTATAATATTTTTATGAGAAACAACATCATCGCCGGTTTGGATATCGGTTCCACAGCCATTAGGTTGGTAATTGGACAAAAAGTTAGGAGCGACTTTGGAGAAAAGTTGCAAATTATTGGCGCCGTTGAAGCGCCGTCCGCCGGCATTAACCGCGGAGCGATTTCGAGCATTGAGGACGCGACTTCCTCTATTTCCGCCTGCCTGGAAAAAGGCGAGCGATTGGCCGGAGTTCCCATTAATAATGTCTGGGTGAGCATCAACGGCCCTTTTATTAAGTGCGAAAGAAGCAGGGGAGTGGTGGCTGTCGGCAAATCAGACGGCGAAATTACCGAGGATGACGTGGGGCGGGCGGTGGAAGCAGCCCGCGCCTTATCCGTTCCCCCCAACTACGAAATATTGCACGTTATTCCGGTTAAATTTATCGTTGACAATCAGGAAGACATAAAAGACCCTATTGGCATGACCGGAGTCAGACTGGAAGTGGAAACATTGATTATCCAAGGGCTTTCCAGCCAGGTTAAAAATTTAACCAAAGCGATTTATCGCACGGGAGTCAACATAGAGGATTTGGTTTTATCTCCCTTGGTCGCCGCTGAAACAGTTATCAGCCCCAAGCAAAAAGATTTGGGCGCGGCTTTGATTAACATCGGGGCGGCAACGACCAGCTTGGCCGTTTTTGAGGAAGGCGAGCTTTTATACGCGGCCGTTTTGCCTATCGGTTCGGAACATATTACTGCCGACATTGCCATTGGGCTCAGGTGCCCCATTAACCTGGCCGAAAGAATTAAAGTTGAATACGGCAGCGCCACCGCGGACCAATTCAGTAAGAAAGACGAAGTCAACATCAGCGACTTGGCCGAGGAAGAAGGCGCGGCTGGAGAGGTTGCGGAAATATCCAAAAAATATTTAGCGGAAATTATTGAAGCCAGAGTGGAAGAGATTATGGAAAAAGTTGACAATGAATTTAAAAAAATTGACCGCTCCGGCATGCTGCCGGCGGGCGTATTTTTAATCGGCGGCGGATCTAAATTAAATAATTTGGCGGAAGCGGCCAAGAAAACATTGCGCCTGCCGGCTTGTTTGGGCGCAAACAAGCACGTTGAAACGGTGATTGACAAAGTTAATGACCCTATTTTTTTAACCGCCCTAGGTTTGGTTATTTGGGGAGAGCAGTTAAAGAAAAGTAAGTTTAACATAAAGTTGCCCGGCGGCGAGGTTATTGACAAATCGGTTGAAAAGGTAAAAAAATGGCTTTCTTCTTTGATGCCTTAAGGTGTATAAATAATTTATACACCCCTTGTTTTTTAAGGATTTTGGGGGTATTGCCTTTTTTTGGGCAGCGGGGTATTATAGAAATAGTTTAGTGTTAAAAGGTATCGCGACTCGTATCGTTTAGTGTTAAAGGTCAAATGTCAGACACGTTCAACACAACCGTTTTACGATACGGGCATCGTAACCATATAATTTTTTCTATGGCTGAAGTAAAACCAGCGGTGGAAACATTCGCTAAAATTAAAGTGATCGGCGTGGGCGGCTCAGGTGGAGCCGGCATTAACCGCATGGTGGAAGGCGGCGTGAAGGGCGTGGAATTTATCGCCGTCAATACCGATGTGCAAGCTCTACATTATAACAAGGCATCTAAGAAGCTGCATATTGGAAAGTCAATCACCCGCGGCCTGGGCGCGGGCATGAATCCGGAATTGGGACGGCAGGCGGCTGAAGAATCGCAAAATGAAATTAGGGACATTTTGAAGGATACGGATATGGTTTTTGTGACCTGCGGCTTGGGCGGCGGAACGGGCACCGGCGCAGCGCCAATTGTGGCAGAGATCGCCCGCGACCTCGGCGCCTTGACCGTGGCGGTGGTGACCAAACCTTTTTCTTTTGAAGGAGCGCAAAGGAAAAATATCGCCGAAAGAGGTTTTATGGAGCTTGCCGACAAGGTGGACACTATCATTACCATACCTAACGACAAGTTACTTCAAGTTATAGACAAGAAGACTTCTTTATTGGACGCCTTCGGGGTGGTTGATGAAGTTTTGCGTCAAGGCGTGCAGGGCATCGCCGAACTCATTACCGTGCCCGGGCTTATTAATGTTGATTTTTCCGATGTTAAGGCGGTTATGGCCAATGCCGGTTCAGCGTTAATGGGCATCGGCCAGGCCTCGGGCGAGAATAAGGCAATAGAAGCCGCGAAAGCGGCGGTTAATTCTCCCCTGTTGGAAATATCCATTGAAGGCGCGAGAGGAATATTATTTACCATTACCGGCGGTCCCAATTTGGCCATGAATGAAGTTAATGAAGCGGCTAAAGTAATTACCGCTTCCGCCGACGAGGATGCCAAAATTATTTTTGGCGCGGTAATTAACGATAAAATGAAAGATGAGGTTAAAGTTACGGTGGTGGCGACCGGTTTTGACAATAAAATAAGCAGGGACAGGGACGCGGTTTCGGCCGAAAGAACTTATACCCCCAACGCTTTTATCGCCGGCGGGGACAAAAAAGAGGAAAGAGGCGGCGCCAAAGGACTGGTTCAGGAAAAAAAGAAAAGCAAAATTTCTCCCCTAAAAGCCGCCCAGGCCGAACCGGCGGCCGCTAAAAAAGCAATAACCGAAGAAGAAGATGATGAATTAGGCATCCCGGCGTTCATTCGGAAGAAGATGATGTAAGGTTATCGCTTCGCGAGCCCTGCTATCCCGCCAAGGCGGGACGGCATATCCGAATTATAATAGACCATGGATTAGTCCATGATTTTTTGATGAGTTGTCCACAGATTTTGAGCTATCCACAGGCGTTTTTTTATTCTCTTAATTTCTATCCGCGGCGTTGTTTGATAAAACCCCTTATAATCAAGGGATTTTTTTATTCTTGACAAAGCCGGTTGGTTTGCTAAAATATAATTAGATACTATATCTAGTGGTGGCGACAGGGAAGGAGGCACAATATATTGACTTTCAACAGAATGAAAAATAAGCCCAAAACACCTTAAGTAGCCCCTTAAAGAACAAGATGAAGAAAAAATAGGTGTTTTTTTGTTGGTTATATGATCCCGTTAGAAGCCGCGATCGCTTTACGGGCAACAGAAAAAATAACGTTTACGCAAATATTAAACATAATACATGCAGGTCGATATTATTTGATCGCGATCTGCTTCTAACGGGATGAGATGCCCTGTCTGTTATTACGAAGATACTAAGGTGGTTGATTCCCGCGTGGCGCCGGACGGCCTTTCCATAAGAAGAAGGAGGGAATGCTTGAAGTGCGATTTCCGCTTCTCCACCAGCGAAGAGATGGAAATTCTTGATTTGGCGGTTGTCAAAAGGAACGGGACGCGCGAATCGTATTCGCGGGATAAAATCATCAGGGGGCTTAGAAAAGCGCTGGAAAAAAGGCCGATTACCGAAGATAAATTTAAAAAACTTGTCCATTCTATAGAGCGCGATTTGCAAGCTTTGCGAAAAAACGAAGTAACAACCGGAGAAATCGGCCAGATTGTCATGAAAAATTTAAAAAAAGCGGACCAAGTCGCTTATATCCGCTTCGCGTCGGTCTATGAATCATTCAAAGACGCGCATACGTTTAGGCGGGAATTAAATAAGTTGTTACGGAATAAAAAAAATAGAAAATAAGTAATATTTTTCCATGCAAAATATTATTACTCAAATTTTAAAACGCTCCGGCGAGATCGCTCCTTTTGACCGGAAAAAAATTACCGACGCTATTTTTAAGGCGACGGCCGCGGTCGGCAAGCCGGACCAAAATTTGGCCGAGAAATTGAGCGAAGAGGTGGTGGCGATGCTTAGCGAAAAATTTCATTCCCGCTCCATTCCGGCCGTGGAAGAAATCCAGGATATAGTGGAAGAGGTTTTGATTAAAAACCGGCAGATTAAAGTAGCCAAATCTTACATCCTTTACCGCGACCAGCGCGCGCGTTTGCGCGAAATGAAAGCCACCATGGTTGCTTCCGACGAGTTGATGGAAAGTTATCTCAAGCAAACCGATTGGCGCGTCAAAGAAAATTCCAACATGAGCTATAGCCTGCAAGGGCTTAATAATCACGTCGCTTCGGTTATCTCTTCCAATTATTGGCTTAATAAGGTTTATACAGCCAACATTAGAGACGCCCACCAAAACGGCGATTTTCATTTGCATGATTTGCAGATTCTGGCCCCTTATTGCGCCGGCTGGGACTTGAAGGATTTGCTTATTCAAGGGTTTGGCGGCGTTTCCGGCAAGGTGGAATCCGGGCCGGCCAAACATTTTCGCACCGCCCTGGGGCAGATTATTAATTTTTTTTACACTCTGCAGGGCGAAGTGGCCGGAGCCGAAGCTTTTTCCAATTTTGACACCTTTTTAGCGCCTTTTATCAGGCATGACAATTTAAGTTACAAGGAAGTCAAACAATGCTTGCAGGAATTTTTGTTTAACATCAATGTTCCCACCCGCGTCGGCTTTCAGACTCCTTTTACTAATATTACCATGGATCTTGCGCCATCCAAGGCGACAGGCGAGGAAAATGTGATTGTCGGCGGCAAGGCCCAGAAGGAGAAATATAAAGATTTTCAGGAAGAGATGAACATGCTCAATATGGCGTTTGCCGAATTGATGATGGAAGGAGACGCTAAAGGACGGGTTTTTACTTTCCCCATCCCGACTTATAACATAACAAAAGATTTTCCCTGGGATTCGCCCGTAGCGCAAAAGATTTTTGAGATGACCGCCAAATATGGCATTCCCTATTTTTCCAACTTCATAAATTCGGACATGAATCCGGACGACGCGCGTTCCATGTGCTGCCGGCTGCGGCTGGATAACCGTGAATTGAAAAAACGCGGCGGCGCGCTGTTCGGCGCCAATCCTTTGACAGGTTCGATCGGGGTGGTGACCATTGATTTGCCAAGAGTCGGTTACTTGTCAAAAGGAAAAAAAGAATTTTTCAGCCGCCTTGCCGAATTAATGGGCATAGCCCGAGAAAGCTTGGAAATAAAAAGAAAAGTGCTTGAGGATTTAACCGAGAACGGCCTTTATCCTTACGCCAAGCATTATTTAAGAGGAGTAAAACAAAGATTCGGCGGTTATTGGAATAATCATTTTTCCACCATCGGCATCATCGGCATGAACGAAGCCCTGCTCAATTTTGCGCCGATCAAAGCTTCCATCGCTTCAAAAGAGGGCCAGAAATTCGCCATAGAGGTCTTGGATTTTATGCGGGAAACAGCAATGGATTATCAAAACGAAACTAATCATTTGTATAATTTGGAAGCGACGCCAGCTGAGGGGGTGACCAGGCGGCTTTCTCGCATTGATAAAGACAAGTATCCGGACATAATAGTTGCTAACGAAGAAGTGGTCAAAGCCGGCAAGGCCTCTCCTTACTACACCAACTCTTCCCAATTGCCGGTTAATTATACCGAAGATTTTTTTGAGGCCCTTGATTTGCAGGATGATTTACAGACAAGATATACCGGCGGCACGGTGCTCCACGGTTTTATCGGCGAATCATTAAATTCCGCGGAAGGGGTTAAAAAATTAGTTAAGGCGATTGCCTATAAATATCATCTCCCATATTTTACCATTACGCCGACTTTTTCCATCTGCCCCAAGCACGGTTACATTTCCGGTGAACATTTCTTTTGTCCCAAATGCGATGAAGAAATCGGCTATGTCGGTTCGGTCAGTTCGGTCGGTTTGCGGGAGTCAAGATTAAATAGTTTAAACGCAAAATAAAAATAAAATACCCACAAATCAACAAATCCTTAGTTTGTAAATTTGTAAAAAATTTGTAGATTTGTAGGAGAATAATATGAGTCCCATTGAAGTAAAAAGACAGCCTTGCGAAGTTTACAGCCGCGTAACCGGGTATCTGCGGCCAGTTCAGCAATGGAACGACGGCAAGCAGGCGGAATATTTCAACCGGAAAACTTTTAAAGTGGAAAAAGAATAATTAGCTCGACAGCTCGATAGCGGCTTCGCCGTTTAGCTCGTTAGTATTTATTACTAATAAGCTAACGAGCTAATAAGCTAACGAGCCATGCTTATCGGTGGTTTGCAAAAATTTAGCTTGCTTGATTACCCGGAACATTTGGCCGCGATTATTTTCACGCAAGGGTGCAATTTCCGCTGTCGTTTCTGTTATAATCCCATGCTTGTCGCTTCTACGGAGAGCGGCAAATTTAAAAAAGGTCATCATCTTATTCACCCGTCCACCAAAGATTTTGGTGAGCGGGTAAAAGAAGGTGATCTTTTTGATTTTCTAAAATCACGGCTCGGCAAATTGGAGGGCGTGGTGATTACCGGCGGCGAGCCGACTTTGCACTCTGATTTGCCCGAGTTCATTGCCAAGATAAAAAAGATGGGTTTTAAGGTGAAATTGGATACGAACGGCACCAATACGGAGATGCTTCTTCTTCTCCTTGCTAAGGAGGGGGTCGGGGTGAGGTTTGGTGGCGAGCCGGCATTAGTCGACTACATCGCCATGGATATTAAGGCCCCTTTGGAAAAATATGAAAAAGTGGTCGGAGCCGCAGTTGATTTTACTAAAATCAAACAAAGTATTAAAATAATAATGAGTAGCGGTTTGCCTTATGAATTTAGAACGACCGTCGTGCCGGGCCTGCATTCCAGGGCGGACATCGTCAAAATGGGCGAGTTAATTAAAGGGGCTAAAAAGTGGTATTTGCAATTTTTCAAAAGTGACATTGATTTGGTGGATGAGAAATTAAAAGGCAAAAAGGCGTTTAGCAAGAAAGAAATGGAGGAAATGGCAGAGGTGGGGAGGAGGTATGTTAAAAAATGCGAAATTAGATAATAGATATAATTTTTAGAATTTTTAATTTTATAATTTTATAAATAATATTTCAATTTTTAATATTAAATATTTAGATATTAAAAAATTATTTAGAAATTAAAAATTAGAAATTAAAAATTATGGATGAGGAATTAAAAACCGAGGATGTAAAAGAATTGATAAAAAAAAACTTGGAGCTTACTGAAGAAATTTATGTGATGACCAAAAAAATAAAGCGTTTCATTACTTTTCAAAAGATAATGAGTTTTGTTTATTTTTTGATTATTGTCGTGCCTATTGTGTTAAGCATAATTTTTCTCCCCCCGCTTCTTAAAAATATTTTTAACCAATATCAAAGCTTATTAGGAGAAGATGGCGGCGGGAGCAGCAATTTATTGGAAGGCATTTTAAAAGGCGGCGCCGGCGGATTGAATTTGAATGATTTGAATTTGAAAAACATTGACGTCAATCAACTGCCGCCGGAGTTGAGAAAAATGGTGAAGTAGGGAATAAGTAAGGAGGGGGAATATATCATTATTATGGAAAATCAAAAGCCAAAAGTAGGAATAGGAGTGATGATATTAAGGGATGGAAAGGTGCTTTTAGGCAAGCGCAAGGGGTCGCATGGCAAGGGCGAATACGCTTTTCCCGGCGGGCATTTGGAGTATATGGAGTCTTTTGAAGCTTGCGCAAAACGAGAAACGGAAGAAGAGTGCGGGATTAAGATAAAAGATATCCGTTTTCAGTTTTTATCCAACGTAAAAAAATACGCTCCCAAGCACTATGTTCATATTAATTTATTGGCGGACTGGGAGAGCGGCGAGTTGCGAAATAGGGAGCCGGACAAATGCGAGGGATGGGGGTGGTATGAGTTGGATAAATTACCCGAACCGATATTTGAGATGAGCCGGCAAGGAATCGTCAGTTTTTTATCGGGGGAAAATTATTATGACGCTCGATAGGACATTATTAAAAAAAATTATGACAAACGAGATGCCAAAATTAAAGACGGAAAAACAAGAACAAAAAGAAATTATTAAAGTGGAAAACAGCGCCACTTTCAGAAAAGCTATTGAAAGCGGAATTTTGGAAAATTTGGAAGAGGCTGAGGGGTGGCTGAAGGAAACGAGAGAAGTATGGGATAAATACACCCAGAATCCCAAGGAGTTGGAAAGGCCGGGCCGTGATGATAAGGTTATTAGTGATCGTGAGAGAGAGTTAATTAGAGCATATCGCCAAGCGGGTAATTGGCAGAAGGCTAAAGAGTTAATCGAGAATTCTATTCATCCGAACAATAAAGAGAGCAGGGCGAAGAAATTAAAAGAAGATTCAGGTTTAAAATATGAAGAAATATAAAGATGACAGTTATGGAAAATCTGCTTAAACAGCTTGAAGAATTAAGAGAACGCCTCCTGGATATATGGGGGCTTCTTGATATTGACCAAAAAAAATCAAAAATTAAAAATCAAAAATTAAAAATGAGCGAACCTAATTTTTGGGACAATAGAGAAAAAGCCGTTGAAATTAGCCGAGAAGTGGAGTGGGAAGAGGAAGAAGTTGCCAAGTGGGAGAGATTGAAAAAAGAGATAACCGAATTGGAAGAACTGGTTGCCGTGGCTCAAAAAGAAGGCGACACTTCAATTGATGAAGAGGCGCGTAAACAATATAAGGAACTGAAAGATAAGCTGGATAAGCTGGAATTTTTTGTTTTGTTTTCAGGCAAATATGACCGCAATAACGCCGTACTTTCCATCCACGCCGGCACGGGCGGAACGGAAGCGCAGGACTGGGCGCAGATGCTGGAGCGAATGTATTTGCGGTTTGCTGAAAAAAGGGGTTGGCGAGCCGAGATTTTAGACAGAAATACCGGGACAGAAGCGGGCATTAAGAATGTAAGCATAAAAATAGACGGCCTTTGGGCTTACGGTTATTTGCGGAGCGAGTCAGGCGTACACCGCCTTGTGCGCATTTCGCCTTTTGACGCCGAGCAGATGCGTCATACTTCTTTCGCGCTCGTGGAAGTAATACCCGAATTGCCTGAAGCCGAAACAATAGAAATTAAAGCGGAGGAATTGGATATAAGTACTTACGGGTCGTCGGGGCCGGGCGGACAGCATATGCAGAAAACCGAATCCGCGGTGCGCGTGAAACACAAACCTTCGGGCATAACAGTAGCCGTGCAGTCGGAACGCTCCCAGCACCAAAATAAAGAAAAGGCGATGAAAATTTTAAAATCAAAACTGTTTAAACTGCGCGAAGAAGAGCAGGAAAAAGAAACGAAAAAGTTGCGGGGCGAAACGCAAAAGGCGGAATGGGGGAAGCAAATTCGTTCTTATGTTATGCAGCCATACCAAATGGTCAAGGACCATCGCACCGAGCACGAGACTTCAAATATCAAAGCGGTGCTGGACGGGGAGTTGGAGGAGTTTATGGAGAGTTATTTGAGAAGCAGGAGATAAAATTTCCGACTTGTCATGCCGGTCTTGTCCTCTTGTCATTGCGGGCTTGACCCGCAATCCAGGAGCAAGTAGGAGGAACGAGAATATAAACAAAGCGGCAGTGAGCGTTAAGAACGTTAAATTAAATTTCATGTTTTTACGGCTCCCTCCTGGATCCCGGCTCGGTGGCCGGGATAACAAAAAGGGCCCGCGATGACAAATAAGATGAATTTTAACTTGTCCAAGTCAAAGATACTTCTCCTCTGCTGCCTCGCCTTCATTATTGGCATTGCCATTGCTTCCTTTTTGCCGGAAAACATTTTGCGCCATGAGTTGTGGTGGTTTGGGGGTGTTATCGGCGGGGGCGTTATAGTCGCATTATTTTGGCGAATTGAGGTTTTGAGGTTAACGGCGCTGGTGGCGCTGTTTTTATTTTTGGCGATTTGGAGATATGGAGTCGGACTTTCGGAAAATACGCCGGATAAAATTTGGCATTATAACGGCCAAGAAGTGAAGGTGGTCGGTGTTATTGCTAACGAGCCGGACGTGAGAGAGGATAAAATGAAGTTGGAAATTGAAAGTGAAAAGTTAAAAGTCGGGAGAGGGTATAAAGACGTTTATGGAAAAATTTTAGTGACAACGAACTTATATCCGGCTTATCAATACGGCGATGAACTGGAAATAAAGTGTAAGTTGGAAAAGCCGGAGCAAATCAGAGACTTCGCTTATGACCGTTATTTGGCCAGATACGATATTTACTCGGTTTGTTATTGGCCGGAAATAAGGCTGTTGGCGTCCGGCAAGAGCAATAAATTTTACCAAAATATTTTTATTTTTAAAAATAAACTGCGCGAAATTATTGACGCTGGATTGCCGGAGCCGGAGTCAAATCTTGCCGGACCGCTTATTTTGGGCGGGCAGAAAGGAATGGGAGAGAAGTTAAGGCAAAAGTTTTCCCAAACCGGACTGTCACACATCACGGCTGTTTCCGGCATGAACGTAAGCATGCTGGCGGTGATGGTGGCGTTTTTGCTTTACGGCGCCGGCTTGCGGCGTTCTTGCGTTTTTTACGCTTCAACCGCTTTTCTTATTGTTTATGTTATTTTAGTCGGGGCGCCGGCTTCGGCCATGCGCGCCGGGTTGATGGGTTTTCTCGTTCTTTGGGCGCTGCACCTGGGGCGGCTTAACAAACTGACCAATTCTCTGGCTTTGGCCGCCGCCATTTTACTTTTAATAAATCCTAAATTGTTGCGCGACGATATTGGTTTCCAATTGTCTTTTTTGGCCATTGCCGGACTTATTTATCTTTATCCCCTGCTTGACGAGCGGCTTCAAAAAATAAAAATACCCAAATTGGCTGGTTTACGGGATATTTTTTCCGCCACATTAGCCGCCCAAATTTTTACTTTGCCGATTATCGCTCTTAATTTTTCGCAAGTTTCGGCGATCGCGCCCATAGCCAATTTAGTTGTGCTTTGGACTTTGCCTTTTGTGACTGCTGCGATCATTGCCGCCTTGCTTTTAGGGTTTCTTTTCCTCGCGTTTTCCTTTTTATTTTTCGCCCCTTCCTTGATTTTTTTAAAATATATTATTTTTGCCGTGGAACAGCTGTCCAAAGTGCCCTACGCCTACTTTCAAGTAGATTATCTTTCCAAATGGTGGATCGCGCTGTATTACTTATGTATGGGATGGTTTATTTTTCTGAAAAGTAAAAAAGAGGAAAAAAGTGTCAATCATTACAATGGTTGACGGTTTTAGCGGTTTTTTAGAAATTATGGTATAATGTGGATAAGTGACGCCCCTGGCGTCATCCCCGTCCCGATAGTCATCGGGATAAACTCCAGCGGGGATTTATTTAATTTTTTTAAATTTTTTAGATATTCGAAAATCTAAAATCGAAAATCTAAAATATTAAAGAGAGGAGGTGAAATATGATAAAAAGAATCTTTCAACTACGTTCAAGACAGGCAGGTTTTACGTTGATTGAATTGTTGGTCGTTATCGCCATTATCGGTCTTTTGTCCACTTTGGCAGTTGTAGCTTTGAACAACGCCAGACAGAAATCAAGGGACGCCAAGCGCGTGAGCGATATCAAACAAATACAGACCGCGTTAGAATTATATTTTAATGATGAAAACGGCTATCCCGCCAACATTACAGCCGGCAGCCCCATTACCGGGCCTAACAGCGGGGTTACTTATATGGCCATTGTTCCGACCAATCCGAGCCCTCAAACCGACGGGAATTGCCCGACTGGCGGTTATACTTATTCCCAGGCGGATAGCAGCACTTATTCTATCACTTATTGTTTGGGCGGAGTAGCCGGCGGCGTTACAGCCGGCACGCATCGCGCCACTCCAGCCGGTTTGGTCAACGATTAATTGAATTCTTAAAAGGATCCATTTAAGGGTTTGAATACCCCGCCCCAGTTTGAAAAACTGGGGCGGGGTTTGTTTTGGAGGATGTTTGAGGTATAATGGAAACAGAATTAATTTCTAATTTCTAAATCCTAATTCCTAATAAATTTATAAATGTCCAATTTTGTCATTGGAAATTTATCTATTGGGCATTGATTAGAAATTAGACAATTAGAAATTAGGAATTTTAAATTATGTTGAAGGAAAAACTAATCAAAATCTGCGGCCATATCATAGAGGCGAACATCTTGGCGATTATCTTCCTCGTTCCTGTTTATTTTTCTTTTTTAAAAGAAACCTACAACACCTTTGAACTTAATAAATTAGTTGTTTTCAGGGTTTTGCTCGCGTTGGCGATTGTTTTTTATGCGGCTAAGATATTTTTGGAAGGAAAAATAAATTATTTTGCCAAACCAAAATTTTTTTTGCTCGCGGTTTTAATAATCGCCGCTTTTGCCGCTTCAACCGTTCTTTCCATTCATCCCCAGTTGAGCCTATGGGGAAATTACGAACGCCAACAGGGATTTTACAGTTTGATAAATTATTTATTATTTTTTATTTTACTCCTTTTTCATTTAAGAAGTTGGCAACAGGCGAGGAGAATTATCGCCACAATAATATCCGCTTCGGCGTTGGTGTGTTTTTACGGTTTTTTGCAACATTTTAACATTGATTCGTTAAGCTGGAAGGAAGCCGCGCTTTACACCGGCCGTATTTTTTCCACGCTCGGCCAGCCGAATTTTTTGGGGCAATATTTAATAATGGTTTTGCCGTTGACGGTTTTCGCGGCCATTTTTATATTCAAAAGATTAATCAGCCGTTTTTTAGCCATTATTTTAATCGCCGCCCAGCTTGCCTGCCTTATCTTCACTTACAGCCGCGCCGCCTGGCTAGCGGTCTTGGCTTCACTCCTGACATTTATCCTTACTTATCTTTACGTGAAGAATTATAAAAGACTGTTGGCGGGTTTTCTCGCGTTTTGTTTTGTGGCGGGGAGTTTAATTATAATTTTAAATATTTCCCCCAAGCAAAATCCGAATGAAACCGTTAATATTTTTAGCAGGGCCAAAAGCATTTTTGATTTAAAAAGCGGTTCAAATAAAATACGTTTTTTTTATTGGCAGTCGGCGTGGAGCGAATTAAAAAGCGCGTCTTGGCAAAGAAAAATGTTCGGCTACGGCGGAGAGACCGAAGCGTCTATTTTTGTCAAGTATTACCGGCCGGAATGGGGCGTGTATGAAACCATCAATTCTTTTCCGGACCGGGCGCATAATGTTATTTTTGATATGCTTTTGCAGTTTGGTTTAGTTGGACTGACGGCAGTTGGTTTATTTTATTTTTTTATTATCAGAGAGGCGGTTAAATTTATTAGATTGTCCGAAAAATTTTTTCCCGTCATTCCCGCGAAAGCGGGAATTCAGAATTCTTCTGACATATCACCATCCTGGATCCCCGAGTCAAGCCCGAGGATGACAGAGGATGAGCCCGGAATGACAGAAAAATATTGGCTCCTCATTTTTCTCCTCGCCTCGCTCGCCGGCTATTTTGTCAATAATTTATTCAGCTTTTCTTTGACGGTCGGCTATGTTTATGTATTTGTTATTTTAGCGATGGCATTGTTTATTGTTAACGGGGAAATTAAAAGAAAGGTGAACTTAAACAGGCTAAGTTATATCTCGCGCTTGCTTATTTGGCTGGCTTTGGCGGGTGCGAGCGGAGTGTTTGTTTATTATTATAATATTTTGCCGTTTGCCGCGGACTATTATTACATGAGAGCGAAAAAGGCGGAAGCGGCCGATTGCCGGCGGGTTTTAGATTATATTGACAAAGCCATAAACTTGAATTCGGTGAGCGATATTTACAAGAAGCGTTATATTTATCACGGCCTGAATTGTTTTTCCGCCGTTGGTTCAAAAGAAGATCAAAACGCTTTATACGGCAACATAATCTCCCGCGCCAATTCCATCGGCTGGCGCGAATACGAATTTGCCACTCTAATCAATATGGCGCACGCCAAATCGCTTTTCGCTTTTTACATCAACCCCGTCTTTTACGCGGCGGCGGAGAAAGATTACGCCCGCATCATCGGCATTAACCCCTGGCTTACGGTCGGCTACCGCGACTTGGCGCGCCTACAGCTTTGGCAAGGGGATTATGACGGAGCCATCGCCAACCTTAAAAAAGCCATTGAAATTGTTCCGCCGCTTGACCATCCTTATCTTAACAGCGACCATCGTGATGAAATTAAAAAAGAGCTTGTCAATCTATACGAATCGTTGGGGTTTTCTTACGCCCACAAAGAAGAATGGCAAACGGCGTTGAGTTATTACCATGAAGTTTTAAGGATTGATCCGCGTTATTTGCCGCTTTACAAAAGTGTTGCCGACGTTTATTACAGCCAAAGAGATTTTGACAAGGCGATTTGGTATAATAAAAGGGGAGCGGCGTTTAATCCCGCCGACTATAAATGGCCGCTGGCCATCGCCATACTTTACAAGGAAAGGGGCGATAAGGAAGCGGCCGTGGAATACGCCGCCAGCGCCTTGGTTTTGGCGCCGGAAAATAAACAAATTAAAGATTTTATCACTCAAATAAAATGAATAAATCCAGTTTGATTTTATTTTTTATTTTTCTCTTCGGCCTTATTATCGGCTCGTTTTTAAACGCGCTTATTTGGCGGTTGCGGGAGGAAATCCCCCTTGCCCCCTTTAAGCAAAGGGGGCAAGCGAACAAGTCCTCCTTGCATAAGGGGGATAAAGGGGGTTTAAGCGGGTTATTATTCGGCCGATCATATTGCCCGAAATGCCGCGCGCAGATTAAGTGGTACGACAATATTCCGCTTTTAAGTTTTATTATTTTGCGCGGCAAATGCCGGAGTTGCGGCCAGACGATTTCCTGGCAGTACCCTTTAGTAGAATTATTGGCGGGTATATTATTTGTGGCGGCTTTTTTTATTAAAGCGCAAAAATTATTCGTAAGCGATTATGAATTTTTAATTTTTAATTTTAAATTTTTAATTGAGGTAGTTCGTGATTGGTTTTTAATTGCCGCGATGATTGTAATTTTTGTTTATGACCTTAGGTGGTATTTAATTTTGGACATTGTCACCTTGCCCTCGGCGGCCATTTTACTTGTTTTAAATTTAACACCGGTTGTTTTAAGTTGCCCGTCATGCTTTGATTGGCTTTCTTGGCCGACTTCTTTCCAGTGGCTGTGTTTTCAATGCGGCAACCAATTTCCCAATTTGTGGCTTTATCTCATTTCTGGTATAATAGGAGGTAGCTTTTTTCTTTTACAATTTATAATTTCGCGCGGCCGTTGGATCGGCGGGGGCGATATCCGGCTCGGGCTTTTAATAGGTCTGGCTTTGGGTTGGCCGGGCGTTTTAATGGCCATATTCTTGGCTTATTTCATGGGTTCAATCGTCGGTTTGGGTTTAATCGCCGCCGGCAAAAAGCGCTGGGGTTCGGCCGTTCCCTTCGGCGTATTTTTGTCCACAGCCACTATCATTGTTTTGTTTTTTGGAGAAGAGATTGTGAAGTGGTATTTTGGACTCTTTAATTAACTAGAAATTAGAATTTAGAAATTAGAAATTTAATTCCATGTCTCCCAAAATCGCCATTTTTATTCTTTTAATCGCCGTTTTTGTTATGGCGGGGATTTTCGCCGTTTTTTATCTTAAGCAAAAAGAAATAAGCGATACTTTTGAAGTTCAAAAAGTTGATAATCAAACCGGCGCCGGACCGAAAGAATTAAGCCCGGAAGAAAAAAGGGAGCAGTTGCTGGAGACTTTAAGCGATTTAAACAGTTCAGCCGCCACATCTTCGCCGGAGTTAAGCCCGGAAGAAAAAAGGGAGCAGTTGCTGGCGAACCTAAATGATTTAAATACCGCCACCGCCTCTACCGGAACGCCGATAAAAAAAGATTCGGCTCCGGTTGAGCAAGAAAAAGAAAGGCAGAAATTACTGGATACTTTAAAATCTTTAAATACTCAATAACCACAACTATATGCCCAATATGCCTAAAAAATTAAATCCCGCTCCTTTTTTCTATTTTTTCTTAACGGTTTTCCTTGCCCTCGGCCTCTCCATTTCTTTGCAATCCCTTTTGGCGGCCTGGACAAATCCGACGCAAACGCCGCCCGGCGGCAATCTTGACGAGCCGGTTAATGTAAGTACGACTGATCAGGCGAAATTGGGCGGGCTGGGGATAGGAGGAAACTTCACGGTTAACGGCGCGTCTTCTTTTACCGGCAACGTCGGTATCGGGACGGCGAGTCCAGGAGCGAAATTGGATGTAGCGCAGGCAACGAATGGTCAGAATGGGGCGATAGTTCGCATGCCGCTCGGATCCGAAGCGACGGCGTCAGGCATTAAAGTTTATGGCTATTCTCCCGCCGTTGAGCTGTTGGACAAGGATTCGATTATGAACTGGCACATCGGTATTGACGATAATGACGATAACAAGTTTTTAATCGGTCGTGGATATGGTCCTGGTCAAGGAGTTGTTCAAGCCATTACTATTGATACTTCGGACAACGTCGGCATCGGGACGACGGGACCGAGCTACAAACTTGATGTGCAGGGCGGAGACATTAATGCTTCCGGCGTTTATCGCAAGGGTGGAACAAGCGGAACATCTTTAAGTTGCAGTTCAGGGCAAGTTATTAAAACGGCAACAGTTTCCGGCGGAATTGTTACTGCCGGCTCATGCACCGCCGACGACACCGGCGGAAGCGTTGGTGGTTCCGGCAATGGCAATTATCTTGCAAAATGGACAACCGGCACTTCATTGGAAAGTTCATTAATTTATGATAACGGCACCAACATTGGCATCAATACGGCAACCCCGGTTAGAGCCCTGGATGTTGTTAGTAAGAGCACTGATATTAATTATTCAACCGCGACTTTTTCCAATGACAGAAGCGGAGGGTACGGCGTTGCCATTGGTTCTCGTTATAACGAATTATGGGGCCGTATTCAGGCCGTAAGTGGTCTTCCCGCGGGCCCGACTATAAATGCAAATTTAGCGCTTAATCCCAATGGCGGCAACATCGGCATCGGGACGGATAGTCCGGCAATAAAATTGGCGATAGGCGACACGGATACCGGTTTGCAATGGATAAGCGACGGAAATTTGGCCATATATACAAATAGTGTAGAGCGAATGAGAATTGATAGCTCCGGCAATGTCGGCATCGGAATTAGTCCTTCTACTAAATTACATGTGAATGGCAGTATTAAATCTGAAGCTGGCATTAACGCAACAACTGCTTTATACGCCCCAGTATTTACCGATACCGACAATACGAGTTATTCTGTGGATCCGAACGGCACTTCAAAAACCAATTATTTTTATCGCTACGCCGGTTTTAATGGTGTTGAATATGACGCTAACAATGGCGCTTATTATATTGATCCCAATAATAATTCCGTTTTTAACAATATTTACGCGACCGCTTATTATTACAACTCCGATGTCCATTTAAAGAATAGTATCAGCCCCATTTCCAGCCCGTTAGATAAAATTTTAAAACTGAACGGCCGGGAATTCATTTGGAAAGACAGCGGCAAAAAGGATGTCGGGCTTATCGCCCAGGAAGTGGAAAAAGTTTTTCCGGAATTGGTGTCAACCGACGAAAAAACGGGATTAAAATCGGTCCAGTACGGCAATTTGGTCGCGCCCCTGATTGAAGCGGTCAAGGAACAGCAGGCGGAGATAGAGGAGTTAAGGGTGGAAATAGGAGAACTTAAGGCGGAGCAATAAGAGATTCCCCCTAACCCCCTTTTAAAAAAGGGGGCGGATAAGAGATAAAATGATAAAGAAATTTAAAAATTTTTTATCAAGGCAATATTTTGCCGCCGATAAACGGTTTTTTACGGCTGGCTTGATTTTCATTTTTGTCTTGACGCTCGTTTTGGTAAATTACGTCGCCGCCATAAATACACAGTTGGAAGGGTATAAATCGTTGCCGAATTCAACAATGACCGTAAGTTCTCCCCGCGGCTCAAAAACAGTTAAAAATAACAGCGGCAACACCTATTTTATTCCCACCAAAACGGCGGCGGAATGGGACAGTTTTACCGGTAGCTATTCAGCCTTGAATGTTTTGGTTGATGTTTGTTACATAGGGTCCAATCCTTTTAATAACGGCGAGCAAGTTGATTCTTTTCAATATTCATCCGTAGGTTGCGCCGAGTCCTGTGATAATTATAAGAAAACGCATACTTGCCAAGCGGACGGGACGTGGAGCAACGCTCCGGCCTATTCTTATGCCGATTGTAATCCCACTACTTGTTCCGGCGGACAAAATTGTTGCAATAACGCTTGTTGTTCCTATGCTTGTTGTAATAGTTCTTGCTGTACGTCCGGACAGATTTGTCATACTACCACCGGCGCTTGTTGTTCTCAATCTTGGTCGGCCTGGTCGGCTTGCGGCGGCTGCACTCCAACCTGCGACCAGTCATGTACTGGTTCGCAATCAAGGAGCGATGGCTGCGGATCAACTCAAACACAATCTTGCACCATAGCGGCCACAGGATGCAGTTCTCCGGAAGTTTGTTATAATCATTCTTGCTGTACGCCGCAAACCTGCGCCTCTTTAAACAAAAATTGCGGCGATTGGGCCGATGGTTGCGGTGGAACCGTAACCTGCACCGCAGGCGCTACAGATCATTCTGGCACTCTTTGCTCAACTTGCCCCCACGGTATTATTAATACTTATTATTGTAAGAGGATTGAGGGCACTCAAGGTCCGGATTGTTATCAAAAATCTTGGTCCTTTACGGATTGCCATCCATAATTTTTATTCATGTATAGTTGACTAAATTTATAATTTATAATAATGTATAATTAATGAAAATAGAAAAAGAACAAATAATAAAAGTTATAGATTTCTGGCAAAAAGCCGCGAAAAAAGATTATTTGCGGGAAAGGGAAATTTTAGAGGAAATAAATTTCAAAAGCAAAGAAATTATAGATTTGGTCGGTCCGAGGCGAAGCGGCAAATCCTCCATTTTAAAGCTTATTATAAAGCGCCTTAATTTGTCGAATGATTTTTTATACATAAATTTTGAGGACCCATTTTTTATAGAGAACAACAATCCGGCGATCATAGAGGAGTTAATTTTAATATTTAAGGAATATTTTAATCCCCGGCTTTCACACATTTTTTTTGATGAAATGCAAGAAATCAAGCAATGGGAAAAAGCATTAAGAAAATTAAGGGATGGCGGGGACTATAAAATTTTTATCACGGGCTCTTCGTCAAAATTATTAAGCGGCGAGATAGCCACTTTGATCACCGGCAGACATTTGTCATACAAAATATTTCCTCTTTCTTTCCGGGAGTTTCTTTTATTTAAAGATATTAGAATTGAAGGCGGCAGAGACATAATTGTCAAAGAGAAGGCGTTAAACAAAAAATTTGACGAATATTTGAAGATGGGGGGATTTCCCGAAATTGTTTTGGAAAACAATATTGAACTTTTAAAAAATTATTTTTTTGACATACTGCAAAAAGATATTATGGCCCGCCACGAAATAAGGGATAAGAGTATTTTGGAAAAAATGGCCGTTTATCTTTTAAGCAACGCGGCGAAAACCGTTTCCCTGGAATCAATCAAAAAAACATACGGCATTTCATTCGCTTCGGCCTCCGTCTATTTAGAATATCTCAAAGAAGCGATGCTTATTTTTGACTTGCCGCAATTTTCTTATTCTTTAAAAAAGCAGGCGAAAACGCTGAAAAAAATATACGCCGTTGATACCGGGCTTGCCAATAACGTTTCTTTCAGATTTTCGGAAGATCGCGGACGAATTTTGGAAAACGCTATTTTTTTGGAATTAAAAATAAAAGAACGCTGGAATGAATTGTATTATTATAAGACAAAAAATAATTTGGAGGTGGATTTTTTAGTAAAAGAAAAATCAAAGCCAAAACAGTTAATACAGGCCGCCTGGACGCTGGCGGATAAGAAAACAAAAGAAAGAGAAATAAAATCCCTGCTCGCGGCGATGGACGAATTGAAGCTTAAAGAAGGGCTAATATTGACCCGCGACGAAGAAGCCGAAATTAAAACAAAAAACAAGATCATTGTTGTTAAACCAGTTTGGAAGTGGATATTGGAAAATTAGGGCTTATTTCAAAATAATTTTACAAAACTCATGCCTAAAAAAATAATAATTTTGTGCGTTTTGGTTTCTTTGGCCGCGTTAATATTCAGTTTGGGAGTTTTTGCCGGCTTTAAAATAGGCGGCGACGAAATTAATGTTAGACAAAATACTTTTCAGGCCGGGTATGAGGCGGCAAAAAAAAGGTTGGCGGAAGGAGGATTTTTTCCAATAATGGGGCAGATTGAAGTCAAGACCGTTTCCGGAGAAGTAAAAGAAATCAGGGATGGTGAAATTGTTTTAAAAATCAGGCCGCTTGAGCCGCTGGCGGATTCGGAACTGGACGAAAGAATCGCGGAAGTAGGCGAGGAAACAAAAATTTACCAACTAACGCAAAAAGATCAAACCGTTTACCAGAAAGAAATGGAAGAATTTAACAAAAAATTGCAAGAGCAGGCGCAAGATGGCGTTTCCGTTCCCCCTGTTTCTTTTACGCCCCCCACGCCGTTTGACAAAAAGGAAATTAGCTTGTCGCTGATTAAAGCCGGCCGGCAAATTTCGATTTCTTCCCAAAACGACATAAAGAACGCCAAAAGATTCAAGGCAGCGGAAATTACAATTTCACCGGCTCTTTAAGAGGAAGATATTTTAGCCACTCGGCCGCCGAAAAGCAATGCTAAATGAAAAATACCAAAAGCGGATTAAAAAAAGTATCGCTAAGCATCTTAAGAAAGGCGTTAAGGTTTTTATTTTTGGCTCCGCCGCCGAGTCTAAAAACTTTAACGATGTGGATATTGCCATTATGAGCAAAAGAAAAGTTGACGAGTTAAAATTAAGTTTAATCAGGGAAGATCTGGAAAATTCCACATTTCCGTACAAAGTTGATATTATAGATTTAAATAAAACCGAGAGAAAATTTCGGGAAAAGGTGCTAAAAGGGGAAATAATATGGCTTACTTAAGTGAAAAATTGGAGCAGTTGGGACAGGCGATAAATAAATGGAAAGAATCGCTGGACGCCGAATTCAGCGAGTTAAACAGGGATGCGGCCATTCAAAGGTTTGAATTTACCTTTGAACTTTTTTGGAAAACGGTGAAGATTTACCTTAAAGAAATGGAAAAAATAGAATGTTATTCGCCCAAATCATGCTTCAGGGAAGCGAGAAAACCGTTTCGCCTTGAGATAGATGAAATTGAAACTTGCTTAAAAATGGCCGATGACCGCAATTTTTCCGTGCATACTTATTCGGAAAAGATGGCCAACGCTCTTTATAGAAAGCTGAAAAAATATTGGAAAATAACCAATAAAATTTACCGTAAAATGAGCAGATGAAAGATTTTTTTCAATCTAAATCGTGGCTAACTGTTTTTTTAATGTATGCCGTTGCCATCGCCGCGGCCGCGGCGATTTTGACATTTGGCGACGCGGGTAAAGAAAAGATAGTTTTAGCTGGGACCGGAGATAATGTGAGCGGTTGGGCGTGGAATTCAAATATCGGCTGGATTAGCTTTAATTCAAAAGAATGCGATACGGACGATAACGGCTACATAGATTCGGGAAATTGCGGCGGTGATAACGCGACTACGCCGGCGTATAGTTATGGCGTCAATATTGACGGCGGCACAGGCGATTTTTCCGGCTACGGCTGGAGCGCGAGCGTCGGCTGGATAGATTTCGCGCCAACGAGCGGTTTTCCGGGCTCGCCAAACACGGGAGTTCACTACGACAGCGCCACGGGCGACGTTACCGGTTGGGCAAAAATTTTATCCTTGGGCTCCGACGGCTGGATTAAAATGAGCGATGACAGCGTGGCGGTTTGGAACGGCAAGGGAGTTAAAATTGACGGCGCTAGCGGCGAATTTTCCGGCTACGCTTGGAATGGCGATGACAGCGGCGCCGGCATCGGCTGGATTAGTTTCAGTTGTTCCAATGATAATTCCTGCGCTACGGTAAGTTATAAAGTGAGCCGCGCCGTTTCAAGCGGCGCGCCTTCAGCCGTTAACTTAACCGCTCCCAATTGGAGCATATCACAGGCCTGTTCGCTTTACGCGCGCCAAGCGTTTTTGCGCTGGGAGTTTAGCGACCCTGACGTTGGCGCAACACAGAGCGCTTACCAGGTGATGGTTGACGATACGAGTAATTTTTCTTCCCCGATTATTGATACAGGAAAAACAGCCGGCGCGGCGAACCAGCTTATGCTGGGCGAGGCGGAACTTTCTTACAACACGGCTTATTATTGGAAAGTAAAAGTTTGGGACGAGCATGACACCGCTTCCGCATGGGCGCAGTATAATTCGCCAACCGACACGGACAATGACGACGGCAATAATTTTACCTTTACCGCCTATAAGCACGAGATGCCGGACGTTAATTTTAGCTGGTCTCCGGCCAACCCCAACATAAACGAGGAAACTCAATTTACTGACGCGAGTCAAGTTTACCTTACGGCCGCTCCGGGCGTTGCCGTTGCCTGTGACGACGCCAATTGCGATTGGCTCTGGACTGCCGCCGGCGCCGTGATTGACAGTCCGGCCGCTTCCACCACTATTATTACTTTTAATGCCGGCGGTTCACAGTCAGTTACGTTGCGAGTTACCGATGTTGACGGCTATTACTGCGAAAAAACTGAAAATATCAATGTTGGTTCGGAACTGCCGACGTGGAAAGAAGTGAAACCGCGGTAATAGCTTGTTAGTCCCGATGTTTCGCAAAATGAAAATCGGGATTCCGACCGCAGGCGTCGGAACTTGTTAGTATTTTTAAGAAGTCCGGCGTCTTTAAGAGGTGCCGGATGTTTTTGTTAGAAATTATGGTATAATAATAACATGTTTAGTGGTCAAAAAAATCAAAAATCTCAAAGGGGTTTTACGCTGATTGAACTGATAGTAAGCATATCCGTTATCGCCATGATGTCCGGTTTGTTTTTGGCCAATTATCATTCCGCGAACAAACGTTCGGAGTTGGCAAGCGCCGCCCAAAAAACGGCCAGTGACATCCGTTTGGCGCAGCAGTTCAGTTTGGGCGCCAATGAATTCAACGGCGCGCCTCCGGCCGGGGGATGGGGAATATATTTTGACGAATCTTCTCCGGATTCCTATATTATTTTCGCCGATATTGATGAAAATCGCAATTATGACAGCGGCGAAGAACACGCGCGGGTAAATTTGCCCGTTGGCGTAAGCATAGAAGAAATAGAGGACAGCGATACGGGAATTATTATCACCAACGCCTCTGTTGTTTTTTTGCCTCCCGATCCGATTACTTATATTAATAACTCCAGCGGCAATAATGTTTCCATAACCTTAAAAGATGTTAATAATTCCGTAAAAACGGTAGAGGTTAATTTTTTGGGGTTGGTAGAAGTGGTTGACTAACATAATTCAAATCTACAAATGAAATTCAAATCTACAAATAAAGAGGGATTCACGCTTATAGAATTAACGGTGATTATTTTTATTATTTCCTTGGCGATGGTCGGCGTGTTGTCTTTGGTTATTCAAAATATCCAGGTTGAATATATCAACAAAAACACTTTAATCGCCTCGCAGTTGGCGCAGGAAGGGCTGGAATTGGTCAGAAATAAAAGGGATGCCAATTGGCTCGCGGCCGGCAACAACTGGAAAACAGGCACCAGCACCGATCCGAATACCAATATCGCGCAGGACGGAAATTACGCGATTGATTATTCAGGGGCCATTGACGGAGCGGTTAATTCAATAGAAGAAAATGGAGCCAAGCTTAAAATTGACGACAACGGTTTTTATTGGCACGGCACGGGCGAGGCAAGCAATTTCAGCCGTTTGATTTCAGTTGTTGATTACGGAAATTATTTGGCGGCTTCTTCCACTGCGCGTTGGCGGGAGCGTGGCAATTATTACAATTATGCGGCCGAGACTATTTTATATGACTGGAAGTAAGAGCTACGAAATTACGAAAAAATACGAAAGTACGAATTCGTAATTTCGTAAAAAATTCGCAATTTCGTAGAGAATTAATTGGTAAATAAAAGTTAAGCGTTTATGTTTGATAAAATTTTAAAAAATAATAGCGGAACGACATTACTAGAATTGATGGTGGCGGTGGCTATTTTTGCCGTGGTTATGTTGGCGGCCATGGGGATATTTAGGGCGGTGGTTGACGGCCAGCGCAGCGCCGTGGCGGCGCAAAACACCCAGGAAAGCGTGCGTTATGCTTTGGAAATGACGGCCAAGGAAATCAGGACGGCCCAGCCAAGCGACGGTTCATGTAAATCGGTTTTCAACCCCGAGCCGACTCCTCTTTTTCAGATTTTTAACACCGCCGATAACGGCGGCGCCTTGTATTTTAAAAATAAAAACGAGGATTGTGTTGGTTATTATTTGGAAAGCGGCCGTTTGAAAATTACGCGGGGAGCGGATGCGGGCTTTATAACGCCAGCCGCGGTTAAGATCAGCGGCTTGAAATTCAGCGTCAACGACGAAGACATGGGCGTTTCGCCGCGCGGGTCGCAGGCGGCGGTTACTATGGAGACGGATATTGAGGCGATTGGCAAAGAAGCGCATAAACAAACGATGAAAATACAAACAACCGTTTCGTCGAGGTACTATGAATAGGTATAATGCGAACATCGCGAATTTATATGCGAATACTGCAAATTGCGAATAATTTTAAAATCCCCCCAATCCCCTTTGTTAAAGGGGGTGAACGGGGCACGGCGCTTTTAATGACGTTGCTTATATTGTCGGGCATTTTGGTCGTAACTTTGGGAGCGGCAAGCTTGGTGGCGCAGGGAATTTTAATGGGCCGGACGCAGGCGCGGTCCACTAAAGCGTTTTTTGCCGCGGAAACGGGAGGAGAAAATGTTTTATGGGAAGTGAGAAAAAACGGCTACGTTCTGCCGGAACAAAATCAAGAGGATGTTTTCAACGGCGCTTTAAGCAACGGCGCCGTTTACTCCGTTGATTACGCGACCAGCAGCCCTTATGTGTATTTTACTTCCGACGGCTCTTACCGCCAGACCAGGCGCAGCGTGGAAATAGGGTTTGTCGGAGGCGTGGGAGGAGGAGCTCCTTGTGTTCCCGATTGCGCGAGCAAGCTATGCGGCGATAACGACGGTTGCGGCGGAACTTGTCCTGCCGATTGTTCGGCCGTTCCCGGCTGCCGCGATTTGGCTCCGTCCAATTCCGGCATCGTGTCCGGCAGCTGCTGCTCCGGCAATTGTTACCAATGCGACAGCGGCTATCAATGGGACGGGGCGGATTGCGTTTTATCTGTGTCCGGTTGCGTGTTCGGTTCCATAATATTTCCTTGCGCCCTTCAATAAGGATATAATTTAATATAAAATAAAACTATTAAAAATTCTATGAAAAAACCATCACAATCCAAAAAAGAAATGAGAAAACTGCGCGTAAAATTGGCGGCGGCTTTGTTTTTGCTTGCCGTCGCGGCAATAAGCGCCGCTTTTTTGCCTGCCGATTTTTTAAAACAAGGCGTTCTAGCGGCCTTAACAGGCAATTATAACAAAGTGAACGGCGATTCGTTAACTGTCACTGATTGGAATAATTTGGATAACGACTTTATTAATGTCGGCACAAGCGGCCAAAACCAAACGATGCTGGGCGGGCTGGGGATAGGGGAAGGTTTTACAGTTGGTGGCAATTCCTCTTTTACTGGCAACGTCGGTATCGGCACGGCGAGTCCTGGGGAAAAATTGGATGTAAATGGCGCAGGCAAGTTTAAACAGGGTTATTTTTCCGCGGTATCGGGAATTCCGTATGTTTGGCTTGGTTATAACGACGGAACAAGAGATTATGGCGTTTATCAATGGCAAGCCGCGGGCACCGCTCCTGTTAATTATTTTCAAAATAACGTCGGTATCGGCACGGCGAATCCGGGAGCGAAATTGGAAGTTACCGGAGACATTAAATTATCAGGAGTATCGCCGACTTATAAAATAACCAATTTAATTTCTCCCACCGCCTCAACCGACGCGGCTACAAAAGGTTATGTGGACGCGGCGGCGGGAGGCGGGGCAACCTGGATGGGTTATACCGCCTCCGCTTATAACGGAAACATGGGCGGCACCAAGGGCATAAATAATTATTGCAACAGCAATTATTCGGGGAGCCACGCTTGCACTTGGGATGAGATAATAAGATTGGGAAATTCGTATCCATGGTCGTATGAGGCTTGGGTGGTGGATGGAACCAGAGATGTTGAATTTGTAAATAGCGGCGTCGGCGACGGCGTTGCTTTTGGTAAAGACGGCCGCGTTATACGAGATGGCGCCGGCACTGATGCCCGCACTTCCACTAATTGTTTTGGTTGGTCTAATTCTGAATCCGGTCGAAACGGTCCCATAGTTTTGACCAGCGGTTATATGTCTGCCGGCGATTGTTTTTCCACATATAGAGCGCCATGTTGCAAATAGTTTAGAGAAGTTAACTCATGCGGAATAAAAGTTCTATTTTTATTTTGATTATTGCTTTTTTAATGTTGTTTTTTTATTTTATTAAAAATTATAATTTGCCAAAAAAGTTTAGATTTGATTGTATTAATAAAATTAAAGAACGGATTATTCGCGGGAATTCAATGTCCGGCGTTATTGAGGCCGATCAAACGGTTAAAATTTTTTTTGGCTATTATAATTGCAACAAGGTTAAGGCGGGAGATGTGGTGGCCTATAATTTTACCGGCAATTCCGAGCCGATTATTAAAATAGTCAAGGCTATCGGCGGGGACAAGTTTCAGTTAAGGCAATCGCCGGATAAAAGCGGCTGGAATGTGGCCATTAACGATAAAGTCGCGAAAAATTCGGTTGGTGAGCCGTATATTTTAAATGAAAGTGGGCACAGAATGCTTTTTTTGTATGAAAAAGATTATAAAGGTATTATTCCCGAGAATTCCTATCTTCTGCTTGGCAATCTGTCCAACGGGACGTTGGACAGTTCGCGATTCGGCCTGGTCAGCAAAAATGATATTTTAGGGAAAGTTGAATATTGAAATTATGGACAAACAACAAATTAAAAAACGTATAGAAAAATTGCGGAAGGAAATAAATTATCACCGCTATCTTTATCATGTCCTGGACAAGGCCGAAATTTCGGACGCGGCTCTGGACAGCTTAAAAAACGAGCTTCAAAAATTGGAGCAGGAATTTCCGGAATTTATCACGCCTGATTCGCCGACCCAAAGGGTCGGCGGCGCGCCCCTGAAGGAATTTAAAAAAGTGGAGCACGCCACGCCCATGATGTCGCTTTTTGACGCTTTTAGCGAAGAGGATATGCGAGATTGGGAGGGGAGACTTAAAAAAATTTTCAATTTTCAATTTTCAATTTTCAATTACTATTGTGAGTTGAAAATGGACGGGTTGGCGGTAAGTTTGGTTTATGAAAATGGCGTTTTGAAAACCGGCGCGACGCGCGGCGACGGCCGGGTTGGCGAGGATGTTACGCAAAACTTGAAAACGATTGAGGCCATACCCTTGAAATTGCGCCAGCCGAATGATTCCGAGTTGGAAAAAATAGGATTCAACGCCGGCGGAAGGCGGGAGATAATCCGGGCGGTGTCGAACGGTAGAATAGAGGCGCGCGGGGAAGCAATAATGACGAAAAAAGTTTTTGAAGAATTGAATAAAAAACATAAAAAAGAAGGCAAGCCGTTGCTTGCCAATCCGAGAAACGGCGCGGCCGGTTCAATCAGGCAATTGGATTCCAAAATTATGGCGGAGAGGAGATTGGATTTTTATGTGTACGCGCTGGTTATCGGTGGAAGCCAAGAAGCCAGAAGCTTAGCTTCTGTATTGCGAACCCACGAACAGGAGCATGAATTGGCGAAACTTCTTGGTTTTAAAGTTTTAAAGCAAAATAAATATTGCGATAATTTGGACGAGGCCATAAAATTCCACCACCATTGGGAGGCGCGGCGCGAGGAAGTTCCATTTGAGTGCGACGGCGTGGTGATTAAAGTGAATAATCTTACTTTGTGGCCGCAACTGGGAGTTGTCGGCAAGGGACCACGCTACATAATGGCTTATAAATTCGCGGCCCAACAGGCGACCACGCGCGTGGAAGACGTTATTTGGCAGATCGGGCGGACCGGCATTTTAACTCCGACGGCCGCGTTGATTCCGGCGCGCGTCGGCGGAGTGACAGTAGCCCACGCCACGCTTCATAATATGGATGAAATAAAGCGGCTGGGATTGAAAATCGGCGACACCGTTATTTTGGAGCGCGCCGGCGACGTAATTCCGAAAGTGGTAAAAGTTTTGCCGAACTTGCGGACAGGCAAAGAAAAAGAAATTCACGCTCCGAAAAAATGTCCAATTTGCGGCAGTAAAGCGGTGAAAACGGCCGGAGAGGTGGCATACAGGTGTTCAAATAAAAGCTGCTATGCCGTGAATTTGTGCAAACTTTTTCATTGGGCGTCAAAAGGGGCGTTGGACATTGAAGGACTGGGTCCTAAAATTATAGAGCAATTAGTCAAGGAAGGGCTGGTGCGCGACATAAGCGATTTTTACAAATTACGCAAGGAAGATTTGGAACCGTTGGAAAGATTTGCCGAGAAGTCCGCCGACAACCTGATTAAGGCGTTAGAAGAGAAAAAAGAGGTGGCGCTTGAGCGGCTGATTTATGGGCTGGGAATTAGGCATGTGGGAGAGGAGACCGCCTTACTGCTCGCAAAAGAAATTACAAACTACAAATTACAAACTACAAATAAATCCAAAATACAAATTTCAGAAATTCAAAAATATTTCAATAATATTAATTTGGAGGATTTGGAAAAAATGCCGGATGTAGGGCCGATTGTGGCTAAAAGTATTTATGAATGGTGGCATAATAAGCGCAATATTGAGTTATTAAAAAAATTAGAGAAAAATGGGGTGAAAATCAGGCAGCAGGCAGCCCTTCGACAAGCTCCCCTCGGCCTGAGCTCGAGACGAAGGCAGGGCAGGCAAAAGTTGGAAGGCAAAATTTTTGTGCTTACGGGAATGCTTGAAGCGTTGACAAGGGACGCGGCGAAGGCTAAGATAAGAGAGTTGGGCGGGGATATTTCTTCGTCCGTTAGCAAAAATACCGATTATGTCGTGGCCGGAAGCGAACCAGGGAGCAAGTATGACAAAGCGAAGAAGTTGGGGGTGGAGATTATTGGGGAGAAGGAATTTATCAGTTTAATTAAAAAGTAAAATAGAAAATAGAAAAACGAAAAATAAAAATTCAAAATTGTGTTTAATAAATTTTATAATTATGCGTTATATTTTTTAGTTTTAAATTTTATTTTTACTTTTTCTATTTTAGTTTTTAATTTATGCAATTATCCAAAGAACAAATACAACACATTGCCAATCTCGCGCGGCTGGAATTGACGAACGAAGAATTGGAGAAGTACGGCGGGCAATTGTCGGCCGTTTTGGATTATATTGACCAGCTAAAAGAAGTGGACGTTAGCGGCGCGGAGCCGACGGCGCAGGTGACCGGATTGCAAAATATTTTTCGCGAGGATAAGGTTGAAAATTGGAATGAAGAGGAAATTGAGGCGGCGTTGCGCGACGCGCCGGCGCGCGAGCATCGGTTTATAAAAGTGAAGAGAGTGATTGAATAGCTCCCACAAATCAACTAACTCCTAGCGAATTAACAAATATAACAATGAATGCAACGAATTAACTTATTGTCATGCCGGGCTCCCGTTCGCTTCGCCTTGCCTACTCACAACTTTTCGTCCGTCAATAGAGCTCGCGCGCGGTAAATAGCGATTATCTATTGAAATGTGGCGAAGCAAGGCGGGCGGGTGACCCGGCATCCAGGGTAAGTCAGTAGGTTTGTTGATATTAAGGTTAGTTTTTAAGATAAAACGTTCGTATCGTTCCCATGGATCCCGGCTCTGCGGCCGGGATGATAAAATGTTTATGCAGTTAAATGAATTAACAATTAAGCAAGCCGGAAAAACGTTGGAGAAAGGCGAAATTACTTCGGTGGAACTGACCAGAGCTTGTTTGGCGCGGATAAAAGAGATTAACGGAAAGTTGAATGCTTGTTTGACGGTTTGCGAGAAAGAGGCGCTGGAAGAGGCGAGAATGGCGGATAAGAGAAAGAAGATGACGGTTGCCCGCGAAGGGCGGGGGCGAGCCCTGCCCCTACTGGGGATACCGTATTTAGCGAAAGATAACATTTTGACACGCGGCGTTCGCGCGACAGCGGCGTCAAAAATTTTAGAAAATTATATCGCCCCTTACGACGCGACAGTAATTAGTAAACTGCGGCAAGCCGGCGCCGTGTTACTGGGTAAAACTAATTTGGATGAATTCGGGCACGGCGCTTCCACGGAAAATTCCGTCTTCGGCCCGACGCGCAATCCGCACGATTTGGAGCGCGTTGCCGGCGGTTCATCCGGCGGGTCGGCTGCGGCCGTGGCGGCGGATATGTGCGTATTCGCTTTGGGCACGGATACAGGAGGATCAACGAGGTATCCGGCCGGCTTTTGCGGCGTTGTCGGCCTGAAGCCGACTTACGGCCGGGCTTCGCGCTTCGGACTTATGGCTATGACCAGTTCAACCGACGTACCAGGCGTGATTGCTAAAAACGTCCAAGACGCGGAAATTGTGCTAAAGACGATTGAGGGGGTTGATAAATATGATGCCACGACAACCGTCATTCCCGCGGAAGCGGGAATCCAGAATTTGTCTAGCATATCACCGTCCTGGATCCCCGGGTCACCCGCCCGCCTTGCTTCGCCCGATTTTAACGGACAAACAGATTTTATCGCTCATGATTTTACTAACGGATTAAAGGTCATAAACGAGCAAGGCGAAGCGGGCGGGAGCCCGAGGATGACAAATAGTTTAAAGGGCGTGAAGATCGGCTTGCCAAAGGAATATTTTGTTGAAGGGATTATGCCGGAAGTAAAAGAAGCGATTGAAAAAGTGATTGCAAAATTCAAGGAACTCGGCGCGGAATTTATTGAAGTGAATTTGCCGCATACTAAATACGGCATCCCGGTTTATTATATTATTACTCCTTCGGAGATTAGTTCCAATCTGGCGCGCTTTGATGGCATCAAGTACGGTTACAGCGAAATAGAAAAAGACAAAGACCGCGCGCATACGCTCATGAAGATTTATACCAAAAGCCGCGGCGTTGGGTTCGGGTCGGAAGCCAAAAGAAGAATTATGCTTGGAACCTACGCTCTGTCCGCCGGTTATTATGACGCTTATTATTTAAGGGCGCAAAGGGTGAGAACGATCATTAAAAGGGAAATGGACGAGGTTTTGGAAAAAGTAGACTGCCTTTTAACGCCGACTTCGCCGCATGTCGCCTTTAAAATAGGAACACAAAACAATGATCCATTAAAAAATTATTTGGAAGATATTTTTATGTCTCCGGCGTCGTTAGCGGGTCTGCCGGCGATGTCGGTTCCTTGCGGTTTTGCCAAGTCGCATAAAAGTGACAAGCATCTCAAGCATCTGCCGATCGGCATGCAGTTAATTGGCAAAAGGTTCGGAGAGGAAATATTATTTAAAGCGGGGCAAGCTTACGAGGAAGCGACGGAATTGCATAAGAGAAAACCGGGAATATGATAAAAATTAAGAAAAATATTTCTCTTGCTCCTTTTACCACTTTTAAAATTGGAGGGCCGGCGGAATTTTTCATGGAAGTTGAAAAAAAAGAAGAATTGGAAGAGGCGATAAAGTGGGCGAAAGAAAATAAAAAACCTTTTTTTATTTTAGGCGGAGGAAGCAATGTGATAATCAGCGATAAGGGGATTCAAGGGCTGGTCATAAAAGTAAACAACAAAAAAGCGGTTGTTGAGGGTAAAAAGATTGAATGCGGCGCCGGCGTTGAATTGGCCAAAATTGTGATATTGGCCAAAGAAAATAATTTAACCGGATTGGAGTGGGCAATAGGGATTCCCGGCACGGCAGGAGGGGCGGTGCGGGGAAATGCGGGAGCTTATGGCCATTCAATCGGAGAATTGGCGGAAACGGCAGAAATTTTTTTTATTGATAAAAACGGCAAGGGCGCGTTTAGGAAGATGAGCCGACAGGATTGTGAATTCAATTATAGGGAAAGCGTTTTTAAAAGAGGTGATTTTCAAGGATTGATCTGGCAAATTGTTTTGAAATTAAAAAATGGGAAATCAGATGAAATTAAACACCTTTTTGACGAATATTTAAAGCGCCGCCGCCAGACCCAGCCTAAATTATCCAGCGCCGGGTGCATTTTTAAGAATGTGAGTTTCGCGGATTTAAGCGAATGTAACGCGGATTTAGCCGATAAAGCGAAAGGGGAGGGGGCGGTAAAAGACGGCATGGTTGGCGCCGGCTGGATAATTGACTTTTTAGGATTAAAGGGTAAAACTATAGGCGGAGCGCAAATAAGTTTGGAGCACGCCAATTTTATTGTTAATGCGAGAAAAGCGAGCGCGGAAGACGTAATAACGCTGATTAGTTTTATAAAACAACAAGCGAGAGACAAATTAAAGGTGCAGTTGCGGGAAGAAATCCAATATCTGGGATTTTGACCGCTAAAATAATTTATGTATAATAAAAAAATTATTATTTTTGCCATAATCGGAATAATAAGCATTTTGGCGCTATCGGCTTGTTCTCTGAAAAAATCAATCGATAAGGATAGCGATAAAACCGGAATAGCCGCCAATCAACCGGATACGGAAGAAGAAAAGATTAAAAGAGATAATGCTGACACAGTTAAAAACGCGCGAAACGGCGCGGTTAAGAAAGTGAGGGCGGTTGATGACGCCGACCATGTCAGGGGAGACAAAAACGCGCCGGTTCAAATAATAATCTACAGCGATTTTGAATGCCCTTATTGCGCCAAGTTTACTCGGACGATTGAACAGGCGGCAGAAGAATTTAAGGAGAAAGTGGCGGTTGTCTACCGGCATTTTCCTTTAACTTTCCATAAGCGTGCTACATTGGCTGCGATTGCTTCCGAATGCGCTTCGGGGCAAGGAAAATTTTGGGAAATGCATGATAAAATTTTTGCCGATAATGTTGTCGGCCGTTTGAGCGCGGATCAACTTAAAAAAGATGCGGCTGATTTAGGCTTGGACGCCACCGAATTTAACCAATGTTTGGCCACGGAAAAATATAAAGAAAAAGTGGAGGCGCAGACGGTTGAGGGCAAAAGTGCCGGCATTATCGGCACGCCGACTAGTTTCGTAAACGGCGAGATAGTCATCGGCGCTTATCCAATGGATGATTTTACCGACAGCGCCGGCGTGGAGAGAAAAGGGTTGAGGAGTATTATTCAAAGATATTTAAAATAGCTCCCACAAATCAACAAATCAATTCACGAATTCACAAATATAATAATTACAACTAATAAATATTTGTATATTTGTTGTTAGATTTGTAGATTTGTGGGAGGTATTGAAAATCTAAAATCTAAAATGTTTTAGGAAGGGTCGCCTAGTGGTCGATGGCGCCGCCTTGGAAAGGCGGTAGGGTGTAACAGCCCTCGAGGGTTCGACTCCCTCCCCTTCCGCCAATACAAAAATTCGTCCCGCTATCGGCAGGACGAATTTTTTCAGCTTTTGTTTTATAATTAATCCATCATTCTTAACACCAGCATAATTCCCGCCCCCAGCATTATGCTCAACAACTGCAACAAAGAGCGGGATGGCGCCGTGTCCTTATGCAACTCCGGAATGAGATCGGCGGTGGCGACATAAATGAAGCCGCCGGCGGTGAAAGGAATGATAAAGGAGACGAAGCTTGCTGTTTGAGCGCCAAAAAAAATGGCAATGGCCGCGCCGGCAACGGCGGTCAGGCCGGAAGCGAAATTTAAAAAGAGGGCTTTGCCGCGGCTGAAACCGGCATGGATAAAAACGCCGAAATCGCTTATCTCTTGCGGTATTTCGTGGGCGATAACGGCAATGGTGGTGGCAACACCCAAATTAATATTTACCATAAACGAACCGGCGATAAGGGCGCCGTCAATAAAATTATGAAGTCCGTCGCCGACCAAATTCATTACGCCGAAAGGATGGTGATGGTCGTCCGAGGCCTGAATATGGCAATGGCGCCAGTAAATTATTTTTTCCAAAATAAAAAAAACCAACATTCCTCCCAGAACCCACACCCAGCCGTCAAAGTAGTTGTTTGAAGTTTTAATTTCCGGCAGGAGATGGAAAAAGCTGTCGCCTAACAGCGTGCCGGCCGACAGGCCGACCAGCAAAAAAGTGATTTTTTTCAGATTTTCCTGATTAGCTAGAAAAGCGAACGCGCCGACAAAAGAGATTAAGGAAACAATAATGACGCTGGCGAGAGTGTAAAAATATATAATTGCCATAGAACTCATATAGAGTTTTTCTTAAAATAGTGCTAATATAAAAGTGAATA
>CAZZBC010000003.1:0-36050 GCA_964652175.1 uncultured Gammaproteobacteria bacterium
ATTATTCACTTTTATATTAGCACTATTTTAAGAAAAACTCTATATGAGTTCTATGTCCAATGCAATAAAAATACAGGGCGCGAGGGTGCATAACCTAAAAAATATCAACGTGGAAATACCGCGCGACAAATTGGTGGTCCTTACCGGCCTTTCGGGGTCAGGCAAATCGTCTTTGGCCTTTGACACGATTTACGCCGAGGGCCAGCGGCGCTATGTTGAATCGCTGTCGGCTTACGCGCGGCAATTCGTCGGGCTCATGGACAAGCCGGACGTGGACATGATTGAAGGTCTTTCACCGGCGATTTCCATTGACCAAAAGTCGGCCTCTTCCAATCCCCGCTCCACCGTCGGCACGGTCACGGAAATTTACGACTATTTGCGCCTGCTTTACGCGCGCATCGGCGTGCCGCACTGCCCCAAATGCGGAAAAAGAGTCAAACAATATGCGGTTGACGAAATTGTGGATCAGGCGACAAAGACATATGTGGCGCAAGACGTGTTAATCCTCGCGCCCATTATCCGCGATAAAAAAGGCGAACATAAAAACATCCTTGAAAAAATAACCAAGGCCGGTTTCGGCAAGGTAAGGTTTGATAAAAAAATTTACGCTTTAGAAGAAGCGGAAGACATGGCCGTGGACAAACAAAAAAAACATTCAGTGGAAATTATAATTGACCGCATGAAAATCAGCAAGGATAAAGAAGAAATGGCACGATTCACCGAAACTATTGAAAAAGCGCTAGACTTGGGCGACGGGTTAGTAATGGTAGCAACCTTAAATCCCCCCTCCTCCCCTTTATTAAAGGGGGCGCCATTAGAGACCACTTACTCCAAACTATTCGCCTGCCCGGACTGCGGCATATCGCTTCCCGAACTGGAGCCGCGCAATTTTTCTTTCAATTCCCCGCACGGCGCCTGCCCGGACTGCGGCGGGCTTGGCACAAAATTGGAGATTGACCCTAAACTCATCCTTAATCCCAATCTAACCATAGCCCAAGGCGCCATCAAGCCATGGATACACGCGGCCGGTGCCGGCCAAACGTGGCTCATGCGCATTTTAGGCACGGTCGCGCTCGCCAACGGCTTTGATTTGAACACGCCGCTCAAGGATTTAACCAAAAAGCAAATAGATATAGTTTTATACGGTTCGGGAGGCGAAAGTTATAACGTTGATTATGAAAGGGACCGCTTTTCAGACGAGCTGGCCACTGAATTTGAGGGGGTCATTCCCAATTTGGGAAGACGCTACCAGCAAACCGAATCCGACTATGTAAGGAAAGAACTTGAAGAGTATATGCGCGTGCTAATTTGCCCAACTTGCAAAGGCAAACGTTTGAAACCCGAGATGCTCGCCGTAATCGTCGCCGGATTTTCCGTCCACGACGTAACCGCCAAGCCGATAAGCGAAGAAAAAATATTTTTTGCCGAATTGGAAAATTCAAAAGAGCTGTCCGCGCGCGAAAAAAAAATCTCCGCCCAAATTTTAAAGGAAATACGCTTGCGTCTCAATTTTCTTTCTAATGTCGGGCTGGATTATCTGACGCTTAGCCGCGGCACCAACACCCTTTCCGGCGGCGAAGCGCAGCGCATTCGACTTGCCACCCAAATCGGCTCTTCGCTTATGGGCGTCATCTACATTTTGGACGAGCCGTCCATCGGCCTTCACCAGCGGGACAACGACCGGCTTATCGGCACCTTAAAAAAACTAAAAGACATCGGCAATACCGTGATTGTCGTGGAGCACGACGAAGCCACCATGAAAGCGGCCGATTGGATCGTTGACGTCGGTCCGGGCGCCGGCGAGCACGGCGGCCAAATAGTGGCGGCCGGAACACCGGCGCAAATTATGAAAACGGCCAAATCGCTTACCGGCCAATACCTTTCTAAAAAAAAATCAATCCCCGCACCGGCCAAATACCGCCCTGGCAACGGCAAAACAATTAAAATCATAAAGGCCGCGGAAAATAACCTCAAAAACATTGATGTTGCCATACCGTTGGGAAAATTCGTCGCCATCACCGGCGTTTCCGGCTCCGGCAAATCAACTTTAATGACCGATATTCTAGCGCGCTCCTTGAAACAAAAATTTTACCGCGCCAAAGAAATGGCGGGTAAGCACGAACAACTGGAGGGTTTGCAAAATATAGACAAGGTGATAGAAATAGACCAATCGCCGATCGGCCGCACCCCGCGCTCCAACCCCGCCACTTACACGGGGGCCTTTACGCCGATTCGCGATTTGTTTGCAAGCTTGCCGGAAGCAAAGATTAAGGGTTATAAGGCGGGCCGCTTTTCTTTTAACGTTCCGGGCGGACGCTGCGAGGCCTGCGGCGGAGACGGCATGGTCAAAATTGAGATGCAATTTTTACCCGACGTTTACGTGGAATGCGAGGTCTGCCATGGCAAAAGATACAACAAAGAAGCGCTGGAAATTTATTACAAGGATCACCGCCATGACGGGACAGGCAAAAATATTTCCGACGTTTTGAACATGACGGTTGAAGAAGCCATGCATTTTTTTAAAAATATCCCGGCAATTCACCAAAAACTTTCCACTCTCTTTGAGGTCGGTTTGGGTTATATCAAAGTCGGTCAGTCCGCCACCACGCTTTCCGGCGGCGAGGCGCAAAGAGTGAAACTCGCCACCGAACTTTCCCGGCGCGCCACCGGCAAAACGCTTTATATTCTTGACGAACCGACCACCGGACTGCATTTTGAAGACATCAAGCGCCTGCTTCATGTTTTAAGCCAGCTGGTTGACAAAGGCAATACGGTTTTGATTATTGAGCACAACATGGACGTCATAAAATCCGTTGACCACATCATTGATCTTGGCCCCGAAGGCGGCGACGCCGGCGGCCGAATCGTGGCGACCGGCACTCCCCGCGAAGTGGCGGCCGTCAAAAATAGTTACACGGGGCAATATTTGGCGAAGGTTTTGAAATAAATATGCTAAAAACAATGGTTTTCGGCACGTTTGATATATTTCACGAAGGCCATAAAAATTTTTTAAAGCAGGCGCGGAAATACTGGATGCCGCCCCGGATCGGAGTCCGGGGTGACAAAAAGGTCCGGCATGACAAAGTTTATCTCGTCGCAGTTGTAGCGCGAGATAAAACGGTTTTGGAAGTTAAAGGAAAATTGTCGAAAAACAATGAGAAAAAAAGGTTGATGGTGGTCAAAAAATCCGGCTTGGCCGACGAAGTCGTCTTGGGCCGGATTAATGACAAATACGCGCTTATAAAAAAATATAAGCCGGACATAATCTGCCTCGGCTATGACCAAAAATATTTTGTAAGCGGCTTAAAAAAGAAAATAAAAAAATTCAATTTAAAGACAAAAATAAAACAGCTTAAACCTTATAAGCCGAGTATCTACAAATCATCAAGGTTACAATAACTCCAAAATTTTCAGCTCCGGCTCGTCTTTTTCCGTATCCCAAACTGCGAAAGTCGCTTTCTGGAAAACTGCGCCGAGCGTTCCGGGATTAACTAATTTTACGCCATCTTCCCGCGAAATCCACGGCTTATGGGTATGGCCGTAAAAAATAATATCGCACTCGCTCATTTTTTTAATCTCTTCAATTAAAAACGGCTCATGGCAAATACCGATAACTTTCCTGTCAATATTGATAATGCCGGTTCTGCCCTGATAGTTTATATTCTTATATTGTTTTATTTCTTCTTTCTGATTCACCCCGTTGAATCCGACTTTGTCGGTGCGAAGCAATTCAACAGGGTAAATTTCCAAATTGCCTCTGACTAAATAAATTTGTCCTAAAAAATTTTTTGATAAAAAATCCAACGTTTCACTGTTGGTTATGTCGCCGCAGCAAATAAGCCGGCTAATGCCGTTAGCTCGGCACCAATTCAAGCATTTTTCTAAATTTACTAGATTATCATGGATATCCGATATAATCGCGACTTTCATTATTTTTTTCTATTCGTACTTTCGTAATTTTTCGTAATTTCGTAGTTTTATCTCGTACATAATTTGCTCCATTTTTCTTAAGTTATTTTTAGCCTGGTCGTACTTGGTGCGCAAATAACCGGTCATGTCAAACTCCACCAACTCGGCCATGATGTCGCCGACGGCTTTATTTATCTTTTCCACCTCTTTTATCTTGCCAGCGGCCGCCATATTGACGGCGCGGCGCACCAGCTCGCCGGTCAAATCGCTTATGCCGCCCAAATAACTATCCGCGCAAAGACCGACTCCCTTGATTTTATCCACCTTACCGCCGCTCGCCACCTCGTAAAACATTTTTGCCTCCACGTATTCTTCCACGGACGCCTTGTAAGCGCCTTCCTCATTCAGACGCGATTGACCGAATTTTTTTTCAAGGTTTGCCAAAATTTTTTCTATCTCCGCCAGCGCTTCCTGTCCTTTTTTGTCATCGCCGCGATGCAACGAAAAAATAACCCTCTTGGAATCATGAAGCACGACATTGGATAAACTAATAATCTGCCGCCGCTCGCTTTCATGCGTTTCGTAATCTTTTTTCAGTTGTTGAATAAATTTTTTGTTTAGCATTGTTAAATGTTTAAATATTAAATGAATTGTTTTATTCCGCGACCCTAAACACCTCGTCAATACTGGTGATTCCGTCCAGCGCTTTTAAAACGCCGTCTTGGACCATGGTCACCATGCCGTTTTTGGCGGCGTTGTCGCGCATATCATATTCGCTTACATTGCCCGTCAAAATTAATTTTTCAATTTCCGGATTCATAATCATAATTTCATAAATGCCGATGCGACCCTTAAAGCCGATGCCCTGGCAATAATCGCACCCCGTCCCCTTGAAAAATTTCAAATTGTCAAAATTAACGTTCTTTTTTTCTTCGGCCGGCAATTTTTCCAAGATTTTCCTGGCGCGTTTCATATTTTCTTCGCTCAAGTTGTCTTCCATTTTGCACTTGGAGCAAATTTTTCTCACCAGTCTTTGGCCGATCATGGCGTTAACGGCGGGCGCGATTAAAAACGGCTTAGCTCCCATGGAAAGAAGCCGCGGAACGGTTCCGGCGGCGTCATTGGTGTGAATTGTGGAAACGACCAAATGGCCGGTTAAGGCGGCCTGAATGGCTATCTCCGCCGTTTCCAAATCACGGATTTCCCCGACCATGAGAATATCCGGGTCCTGGCGGACAATTGAACGCAGTCCTTGAGCGAAAGTGTAACGTTCGCTCGTCTGCGACTGGTTGATTCCTTCCAATTGGTATTCAATCGGGTCTTCAATGGTTATTATTTTTGTTTCCGGATTGTTTAATTTTTTCAAAACGGCGTAAAGAGTGGTTGTTTTTCCGGAACCGGTGGGACCGGTGGTGATAATCATACCATTGGGTCTTTCCACTTCGCGCTTAAGCCGCTCGTAAGCGCCGCCGCGGAGTCCCAAATCCTCAAAACTTAAGCCGACGGAGCTGGAGCGGAGCAGTCTCATTACTACGCTTTCGCCGAAATTGGTCGGCAAAAAAGAGGCTCTGATGTCAATGCGCTCTTTTTTCGTGAAAATGGACATACGGCCGTCCTGCGGCTTGTCGGAGATGTTAATTTTTACGCCGGTAAGAACTTTTAAGCGAGAAATGATTTTTTTCCACAATTCTTTATCCAGTGCCGCCACGTCATGCAGCACGCCGTCAATTCTAAATCTCACTTTAATGTCTTTTTCTTCAGCTTCTACGTGAATGTCGGAAGAACCGGCCTTAAAGGAGGCCGCCATAATTACCGTAACTATTTCGGTAACTTTCGCTCCATTAACCTGATTTTGCAAATCATGGAAACTTGAAAATTGTTCACTGTACTTATCCAGGTCCTCTTCGGTTATTTTAACGCCTCTGATAAATTCTCTCACCTTGGGTATGGATTTATAAAGCTTCAAGGCGTAATTAAGGCTATTTTCGGAAATCAGATACAAAACGCCCTGGCAGTAATGCTTGTCTTTTAACTCTTTTAATTTGGTAATAACTTTGACGTCCGCCGGATTGGTTGCCGCCAGGCGCAAATTCTTGCCGTCATAATAAAAACAGACCGTGGAAAACTCCACCGCCTCTTCTTCTTTTAAAAGAGACAGGGCCTCCGGACTGATGGGAAAACCGACCAAGTTAACATAAGGCGCGCCCGCCGCCGCCGCCTGCTGGCCGGTCAAGCGTTCAATTTCCTTAATTTTTATTTCTCCCTCCCTTTTGGAAAGCTTGGCCTGGGCGCTTTCATCGTCTTTAGTTTGTCCTTGCGAAGAAGTTATTAAATCTTCAATTGATTGCGTATCCTTGGACATTAGACATTAGAAATTAGGAATTATTTGTCCTTCCATTCCTCCACTAACCTCACGATTTTTGCCACTCCTCCCTTGTTTACCAATTCCATAAAGAGGCCTGTCCAGGAAGATATTTGGAAAGTCGCCAGAATGGCGCCTCCTAAAATAATGATTGCCAGAAATAGGATAAGAGCCAAAACCGCCACCGCCCAAAAACCGGTAAGGTAAAACAATTTATATAACATCAAGGCGGCAAACAAAAAAGGAACCGCCAAAATTAAAATAATCAGAACCAACGCCAGTCCAACCAAAAAATTAATAAAAAACAAAATAAAAGCCATCTCAATGCTTATCAGCCAATTTTTTACAAATAACTGCCAACCGGATCTAACGGCGCCCATAAAATTACTGCCCTTAATTACCGTGTAAGCTATAGCGTATTTAATTATAAATGAAACCGCCAGGGCAACTGCCACTAAAATAATGAAGGCGGCGATATATAATAAATTGACAGATACATTGGCTGAACGGGCAGCGGCCGCGGCTATCGGCAAACCAACCGACAAAAAAGCCAAATAAATTATCAGCTTGCTAGCCGCATTCAAACCCAATACCGGCCAAAAATTTTTTATGCCACTTGCCAAACCGCTTTTAAAATCGCTTTTTTTGTCACCCGCGTAAACGGAGGCATTGTTGACTAAAGCGGCCTGCGACACAACTGCCAGCCATACAAGAAAACAAAGCAACAATAAAATCACAAGGCCTATTGCCGTTAACATAATAAGAGCGAAAGGATCGTCCTTCATGATACTGCCGATATTATTAATGGTCCGTGCTTGGAAAACTCCTGTGTCGGCCAACTGTTGCCAGGCGGGCAAAACCGCCCCGTCAGTCTCGCCATTAAATCCGCGCGCCAACATTTCATATTCCCCGCCATTGCCGAGCAGGGCGGCAAAAAGGCCGAAAAACCACAAATACTTGTAGCGCCAAGTGATTTTCCAGGCTTGGGCTAAAATTTTTCGATATAACGACATAATGCCTCCTTAAATTTCGCAAAAATTTGCGAATTAATAATTATGCTTGTATTATAACACACTTTACAAAACGCGAAAATATCACTTTTCAATTTCTTTCTTCCCCGCGATTTTCTCAAACTCTTCTTTTTCCAAAGTTTCCTTCTCCAAAAGAGCGCCGACAACTTTTTCTAAAACCTCTTTTTCCTTATTGATAATCCCTTGCGCTTGATGGACGGCTTGGTCTATGAAAACTGAAATTTCATGATCAATCTGTTCCGCGATTTTTTCGCTGTAATCCCTTTGCTCGTGAATTTCCCTTCCTAAAAATATCAATTCCTCCCTTTCGCCAAAAGTGCGAGGGCCGAGCTTTTCGCTCATCCCGTAATCGGTGATCAGACGCCGCGCCAGCCGCGTCGCCTGGCGCAAATCGGAAGTCGCTCCCGTGGTCACATCTCCGAAAATTTCTTTCTCGGTTACGTAGCCGGCCAATAAAACCGCTATCTCTTCGACAAATTCTTCTTTAGTGTGCATGTGCTTGTCTTCAATCGGCAATTTCAAAGTGTAGCCGCCGGCGCGACCGCGGGCAATAATGGAAATTTTCTGCACCGGGTCAATGTTGGGAGAAAAGTGCGCGACAATCGCATGTCCCGCTTCATGGTAAGCCGTAATCTTTTTTTCTTTTTCGGTCAAAATACGCGACTTTCTTTCCGGCCCCAACATAACTTTTTCAATCGCTTCAAAGAGTTCGCTTGTTTCAATAATTTTCTTATTGCGCCTGGCGGTAAGAATGGCGGCTTCATTAAGCAGATTAGCTAAATCCGCGCCGCTAAAGCCGGGGGTGCGCTCGGCAACGCGCCTAATGCTGACATCCTTGGATAAAGGTTTTTTCCTCGCGTGTACTTTTAAAATGGCTTCACGGTCGGCGATGTCCGGCTCATCAAGCACCACCTGCCGGTCAAAACGGCCGGGCCTAAGCAACGCCGGATCCAAAACATCTGGCCTGTTGGTGGCGGCCATGACTATGACGTTGGCGTTGGGGTCAAAGCCGTCCATCTCCACTAAAATCTGGTTTAAGGTTTGTTCGCGCTCATCATGCGAACCGCCCAAACCGGCTCCGCGCCGCCTGCCGACGGCGTCAATTTCATCAATAAAAACAATGCAAGGCGCGCTTTTTTTCGCTTTCCTGAACAAATCTCTCACGCGGGAAGCGCCTACGCCGACAAACATTTCCACAAATTCCGAACCGGAAATGTTAAAAAAGGGAACGTTGGCTTCGCCGGCCACGGCGCGAGCCAATAAAGTTTTTCCCGTTCCCGGCGCGCCCAATAAAAGCACTCCCCTTGGAATGCGGGCGCCCAATTCCTGGTACTTTCGAGGATGTTTTAAAAAATCAACTACTTCTTTTAATTCCTCCTTAGCTTCTTTCACGCCGGCCACATCTTTAAAGGTGGCTTTTTCTTTAGTATCCCTGCCGAATTCCCTGGCTTGCGACTGGCCGAACATCAGCGCCCGCGTATTGGCTCCTTGCATGGAGCGCGTCATGAAATAAATAAAAGCGCCTATCAAGAGAAAGGGGATAAGAAACGGCAAGATTGTCGCCAGCCAAAAATTCCACCCCGACTCTTCTTTGACTTCTATTCTAACGGCGGCCATTTTGCTTCCTTCCACGCCAAAATTTTTAAGAAGCTCGGACAGCGTCTCGCCGGATTCTTTTTTTACCACCTCCTCTTTGCCGTCTTTTAAAGTAATTTTCAATTTGTCGCCCTCCACCGCAATGCTTCCGACCTCTCCATTATTAATTTGGCTGATTAACTTTTCAATTCCCGTTTCTTCCGGTCCCTTGCTGCGGCCTTCATAAATGCTAAAAAGCGAAGCAATAACCAAAAAAATAAAAAAAAATATTAAAAAATTTTTAATTAAATTTTTCATAATCTAACCATTCCTTCTTTTATTGGATTTTCCATACTCTTCATGGCTTTATTTTATTAAAATTAATAATGTCTTTAAATTATATTATATTTAAGTTATTTTAGCAAACTCCTTAAAAACTCCGTTAAAAACACCCGCCTTTTAGGAAGCGGGTGTTTTTAACGAATTTTAATTCTTTTCGCTTTTGGTTTTTTTCCTTTTTGGCTTTTTTTCATGCGTTTCCTTTTCTTTACCTGCCGAAGTTTTGTCTTCCTTGCTTATTTTAACAGCTTTTGTTTTCTTTTCTTTTTCAACAGGAGCCTTAACGGCGGAAGTTTCTTTATCTCCTTCGCTTTTAAGAGTGGCGGCGGGAACTAGGCCCAAACGATGATCTTTGGCTTCAATTGAATTAATGGTAAAGTCTCTTTGCTCTCCCGTCTTGAATGCGTCGCTTATTTTTTGGCCGGGCGCCAAATTAAGCTGGCTGACGTGCGCCAAACCGTGAATATCGTCATCAAGTTTAATGAATAAGCCAAAGGGGTTAACTTTGAGGATGGCGCCTTTTATCGCCTGTCCGATTTTATATCTTTCTTCTATTTTTTCCCAGGGATCTTTCATTAACTTTTTCGCGCTTAAAAATATTTTTGATCCGCTTACATTGATTATTTCCGCCTTGATTTTGTCGCCCGCCTTAAATAGGTCGGCCGGATTGTCAATGCGCTGCCAAGCCAACTCGGAAATATGGACAAGGCCTTCCAAATTGTCGTCAAAGCCCACAAAAACTCCAAAATCGGTAACGGCGGTAATAACGCCCTCCACTATCGCGCCGACTTTGTATTTGGAAATTGTGTCCTTTTGCTTTTCGCTCCAAACATCTTTTTCGCTGAAAATAATCCTTTCTTCTTTTTCGCTTTCATCTATATTAATGACTTTTACTTCCAGCTCTTGCCCCACGAAAGATTTGAGTTTTTCCAAAATCTTTGATTTGTCGCCGCCGCTGACGCGAGGATAATTTTCCGGCGATAACTGCGAAACCGGCAAAAAGCCGGCAATTTGGCCAAAATTTGCCACCAAGCCGCCCCTGTTGGCGCCGGCAACTTTTACTTTAATTATTTTCTTATTATCATAAGCATCCTTTAAATCCGCCATGGCTTTCGCTTGGCCGGCATGTCTGAATGACAATTCCAGCTCGCCATTTTCATTTTCCTCCTCAACGACAGTCGCTTCAATTTCGTCTCCGGGCTTTAAATCGGCGTACTCCTTGCCTTCTTCATAAAGCTCCTGGCCGCGGACAATGCCGGTAAGAATGCCGCCGATATCCAACCTCACCTCCGCCTTGGAGGCTGACAAAACGGTTCCTTTTACGTTATCCCCGACTTGCGGCACCCTAAATTCGTCTTTGTCCAACAGTTTATTAAAATTATCACTATTGGATATTGTTGTTATTTTATCTTCTGCCATATTAGTTCTCAATAAAAAAATTTCCCTAACCTTCCTCGCGGAAAGCCCTCTGGCCACCTCAAACCAAAGGTTTTGTTAAAGGTGAAATATTGTCAATAATGCTATTATACATGAGCCGGAAAAAAAAGCAAGAAATAAAAAAACAGCCCCGTAACCAAGGCTGTCTAGAAAATTATATCTACTTTTACCTCCCTTCCCTTAAGCAACCTGGCTAATTCTTCTATCTCTTTATTTCTCATGCGGAAACATCCGCGGCTTACCGCCTTGCCTATGCTTTTCTCGTCATTGGTGCCATGAATGCGGTAAGCGCATCCATAAGAAGTGCAATGGGAAAGATAAATTTTAGCCGCTCCCATGGCGTTTAAGGGAGAACCGGGGAAAATTATGTCGGGAAGAACAATTTTTTTCTTTTTTAAATAACTCTCCCTCGTATTCTTAGTGGGATACCACGCCGGCCTAAATTCTATGCCGGTTATTTTTCCTTCCCCGCGGGGATATTCTTTTATTCCCTTTTTCGGCACGGCCACATCATACGTCCTAACAGGCATATAACTGCCGTCGGTCGCCGATTCATAAAGATACAATTCACGGGCACCGATGCTTATTTCTATATAATACCTCCTTGTCATCTCTTCCGCCTTGGCTGGCGAAATAAAAAAACAGACAAAAACAATTAAAAGAGCTATTCTTTTCACCTAAGCCTCCTTTTGTGTTACCCCCTTTGTATAAAGGGGGTTAGGGGGATTTTTATATTCCCATGGTTTAAACCCCCTTAATCCCCCTTACTCAAGGGGGACTTCTCTTTTTTAATTGCCGCAACCGCCGCCTGAATCGCTTCCACTTCCTTCCCCAAAACCTGCGGCGGGAGCCGCCGAAGACAATTGCTTGTCGCACTCTGCCGGTTTATTGTTAAAACCGCCGCAAATGGCGGCAAGCAGGCTGGCGCTGTCGCGGTCCGCCTGAATTTGTTCCCCGTTTATAATCAGCGTGGGCGAACCTTGCACTCCGTATTTTTTATTGTCGGCCTTATAGATGTCAAAAGGCGGGAAGCTGCCTCCGGCCCACTTGCTTTTATCCTTGAAGTTAGCCATCACCTTAAACTGGTTATCGGTTTCCGCCGCGCAACTATTCAATTTCGCCGTATCAACGCTTGTTTCCTTAACGCAAGATTGGTCATCACCCTCTTTAAGAAAACATTTTAAATAATCGAGTAATTTATCCGGCTCGTTTTTGCCGACGCAATATTGCCTCAACTCTTCCTTTAACTCTTTTTCTCCGTGCATGGCGTAATCCACGAACTTTAATTTAAAATCAATTTTCCCGCCCAACGCTTCCAAAACCGGCAATATGCCTTTTTCAATCTGCGTGCCGTAGGGGCAATGGCTCATGACGAATAATTCAACTTCGGGTTTATCTTTTTTGGCAGACACCTTGACGCTCCTGTCTTTATTGTCTGACGTGGTTTTACCGGCATCACCCTCTTCTTTTTTCACATCCATGGCTTCGGGAAAAAATTTTTTGCCGTCCTTGGTTATATAGGAAATGATTTCCTTCCCATTGGGCAACTTTACGGTCAGTTTGTATAAGCCACCTTCCAGCACCACTTCTTTAACAGTCGCCTCACTTCCCTTTTGCAGTAAATTTTTATTGATAAAATCAGCGGCAACGGTTTTCGCTTCGTCGGGAGTCAAAACTTTTGCTCCGTCTTTAAAAAATTTGGAAGATAAATTGGCGGCGCTGCAGCCGGTCAAAACAAAACTTAAAGCCAAAATTAAAAAAATTGTTTTTTTCATAAAAATAATTTAATAATAACTTATTTTATCTTATCTTTTATTAAAAATAAAATCAAGGGTTTTTTGCCGCTTCAACGTAATTGCAATAATCGCAATCCTCGTTGGCAGGCGGAATTTGAGAGGCGCTTAAGCATTGGTGCGCTCGCTTAATCGCGCTTTCCACCCATGCATCGTTTCCCTGATGAGGAATAAGCGTAATGTCAAATTCCAATTTGGCGTCAAAGGCCTTTTTGTCCGTCCGGCCGTTCGCATAAACAAAATAGCCGACATTGGAAACCTTATAGCCGTTTTGGCGAAGCAGCCACTGATAAACCTCCATCTGTCTTTTGTAACCCTCTTGCCATTCCTTGTCCAGTTCCTCAATCTTTCCGTCCTTGCTTGTCGCTTTATAATCCACGACAATGTATTCGCCCTTGGAATTTATCCATAAATCGTCAATGGCGCCGAAAATCAAGAGGTTGGTGGGCTTGTGCAAAAAACGCACGCCCGTAAAATTGTGCCGCCACTCGACCAAATCCTTATGATCAACCGGCACGGCGTCTACGCCGTATTTTTCCATCAAAGGATGCGCGCTGTTTTTTGCTCTATGAATATCAAATTCCTTTTTAAGCAGCCTGTCAACCGCCGCGTTCAAGGTAAACGGAAATCCCGGCGGCCGCCCCACGCCCAAGTGGCGATCCAGATAAAAACACCGCGGACATTCTAAAAAGAGTTCCAGTTTTGTCCGCGACAAACTGAACGGTTCGCTCGCGCCAGGCGTATATAAATTTTTCGTCCGCTTCGCGTTGTAGTATTGGGACATATTCCCACTCTATCATTTTTGCCCTATTTTTTCAATCACGCGTCATTTAATGATAAAATTTGTTTGTATACAAACTTACGCGATCGCGTAAGTTTGTATATTTTCAATAAAAAACCGCGATTAATGCGGCTTTTTTATTCTTTACTTTTTTATTCTTTATTCGTAATTAAATCCTTCTACTTTTAAATCACCTCTGCGTTTTTTATCAAGAATACAAAATCCCCCTTCATCCCCCTTTGTTGAGGGGGTAATAATGTGACTATGCCCAGGTCACGCCGGCCACTTTGTCGCCGGCTTCTTTGAAGCGCATCAAATGAACGCCCTGGGTGTCGCGGCCGGCTTCGTTGACCGACTTGAAGGGCAGGCGGATGACCTGGCCTTTTTCCGAAATGATAATCAAATCCTTTTCCGCCATTGTTTCAGCGTTGACGATAAAAGCGTTGGTCAGCCGTCCGGTCTTGGCGGTTACTTTGGCGGTTTTGATGCCGGAGCCGCCACGTCCCTGAACTTTATAATAATCAAGTTTAGAGCGCTTTCCAAAACCCTGCTCCATAATGGTTAACACTTGATATTTTTTGAGTTTTTCCTTGTCGGTTTTTATTACACCCATGCCGACAACCGCATCCTTGTCCTTTTTCAGCCGGATGCCGCGCACGCCGGACGCGCCGCGACCCATGTTGCGCACATCCGATTCTTTAAAGCGGATAGACTGGCCCTGCGAAGTGACAAGTAAGATATGGTCGTCGCCACTTGTCGGTTTTGCCCAGATAAGTTTATCGTCTTCTTTTATTTTTATGGCGATAAGGCCAGAACGCCGGACATTTTTAAAAGCTTCCAGTTCCACTTTTTTCACCACGCCCTTTTCCGTGGCGAAAAATAAAAATTTGCTGGCGGAAATTTTATCCAAGGGCAAAATTGAGGTAACCTTCTCGGTTTGCGGCATCTGCAAAAAATTGACAATGGCCTGCCCTTTGGCCGTACGCGCCGCCTGCGGTATCTCATAGGCCTTGAGCTGGAAAACACGGCCTTTAGTCGTAAAAAATAAAATATCGGCGTGCGTCATGGCGGTGAACATAAATTCCACCATGTCTTCTTCCTTGGTAGTAAGCCCCATCACGCCCTTGCCTCCGCGGGCTTGGGCCTTAAAGGTATCCGGCGGCAACCGCTTGATATAGCCGTCGCGAGTCATCAGCACCACCGCTTCTTCGTTGGGCACCAAATCTTCCATGGAAAATTCTTTGACGCCGTGCGCCATAATTTGCGTCCGGCGCTCGTCGCCGAATTTGCCGGACAAAGCTTTCAATTCATCCTTGATAATACCTTTTATCTTAGCCGCTGATTTCAAAATCGCTTCTAAATCTTTGATAAGCGCGCGTTTTTCCTTAAGTTCGTTTTCTATTTTCAATCTTTCCAAATTGGCCAGACTGGAAAGCTTCATTTCCAAAATGGCAACGGCCTGCCTTTCGGTAAGTTTGAATTTTTTTATCAAATTGACTTTGGCGACCTCTTTGTCCTTTGACGCTTTAATCGTCTTGATTACCGCGTCAATGTTGTTTAGGGCAATCATCAAACCTTCCAAAATGTGGGCACGTTCACGCGCCTTGTCCAAATCAAATTGTGTCCGGCGCCTGACGATTTCTTGGCGATGCTTGATATGTTCCTCCAAAACCATTTTCAAATTCAAAACCTTGGGCTGGATGCCGTCAACTAAAGCCAGCATATTGACGTGAAAAGTTTCCTGTAGTTGCGTCTGCTTGTAAAGACTGTTTAAAATCTTCTTGGGATAAGCGTCTCTTTTTAAATCAATGACGACACGCACGCCTTCTTTGTCCGATTCGTCGCGTAAATCCTTTATACCTTCAATTTTTTTATCGCGGACGAGGTCGGCTATCTTTTCAACCAAGGTCGCTTTGTTGACCTGATAAGGTATTTCCGTAATAATAATTTGAAAACCGCCGGCTTTGCTTTCTTCCACTTCCGCCCGGCCACGCATGATGATACCGCCCTTGCCGGTGGCGTAGGCCTGTAAAATATCCTTGGTGTTGTAGATTATGCCGCCGGTCGGAAAATCCGGCCCCTTAATAAATTCCATTAGCTCTTCCACGGTCGCTTCCGGATTGTCTATTAAATGAGTGATGCCGGCGGCCAATTCGCCCAAATTGTGCGGCGGAATTTCCGTGGCCATGCCGACCGCTATGCCCATGGAGCCGTTTAAGAGAAGGTTGGGCAATTTAGAAGGCATGACCCGGGGCTCTTTTTGCGAGCCGTCAAAGTTGGGTATAAAATCAACGGTATTTTTTTCAATATCAAAAAGCATTTCCTCCGCAATGGCCGAAAGTTTGGCTTCAGTGTAACGCATGGCGGCCGCGTTATCCCCGTCCATGGAACCGAAGTTTCCTTGGCCGTTGACGAGCGGGTAACGCAAAGAAAAATCCTGCGCCATGCGCACCATGGAATCATAAACAGCCGTATCGCCGTGCGGATGGTATTTGCCCAAGACCTCGCCGACGACCGTGGCTGATTTCCTGAATTTCGCGCCGGCGCGGAGGCCGATATTCCACATGGCATAAAGAATTCGGCGGTGCACCGGTTTCAATCCGTCGCGGACGTCCGGCAAAGCACGTCCGACAATGACGCTCATGGCGTAATCCAGATACGACTTGCGCATTTCGTCCACAATCGGCTGCGGCTCCACCATGCCGTAGCCGGTTTTTGACTTTCCGTTGACTGTCTGTCTTGCGATGGCCGGCGCCGCTTCTTCCGTTTTAACCGCTTCTTTTTCCGGCATGAATTTTTTAATTTCAGCAACGTCCTTTTCCTTTACATCCAGTTCTTTTGCTTTTTTAGTTGGCTTGCTCTGCTTGCCCGCCTTTTGGCTCGCCTTGATTCGGTTGTTTTTTTGATTTTTATTTTTTGCCATTATAGATGTGTTTAAAAAATTAAAAACTTACTCCCTATTCCAAAATAGGAATTCGGATTTAAGAATCTTAAATTAATAACTGACTATGTTAAAATCGGCGACATTACTGGTGCTGATTAAAAAATAAATCACTCCTCCGGCCATGGCGGCGATTAAAAATATAATCGTAATCGCGAAAACAGCGTTGACGTTTTTATTCATATAATTATTTATTTTCTAATTGTAATTTTAATTCATTAATCTTTTCTTCATCCGCAGATAAGGTGCTGGTGGCAAAAATTTCAGCCGAAGAAGTCGCGGCAATCCCTTCCGCCGAATTTTCAGCAGAAGTTAAGCCGCTGACGGCGGAAGAGCTTGTCGCCATGTTTGGTCCGGCGGAATTTATTTGCGACAGCCCTTTTTTCATTTCATCCATTGTTTTATCCAAGTCCTGGGCCATTTTAACCCAATTGATTTCGCTATTTGAACCTTTAAGTTCCGTCTCTTTAAACATTTTTTTCATGCTAAAAATCCAGCCGGCCAGAATAACAACCATAAAAAAAACAATCCCGCTCCACATAATAAGCTTTTTATCCCGTTCGCTTTTATCCAGCCTGGCAAAATCAGACTCGTCAAAAATTACGGCTTGTTGTTCCTCCTCGCGCGCCATCTCCTTCTTCACTTCAGCCAATACTTTTTCACGTATCCTTTCTTTTACACTTAAACCACTCTTTTTAATAGACTTTCTTTTTTGACTTTTAATATCTTTTGTGTTTTTTCGTCTACGAGACATATTGTTATCACTAATTTAATCGTCTATTATTTGTATGCGCGAAAATAATTCATCAGCTTCTAGCGCCTGAGATTCATCTTCCATAGCAACAAAAATATCAACTTCCCATTCATTCACCGCATCTTTTGAAAACATCACATACTTTTAATTTTATATTGCTTAAATACTCAACACCACCAGCTCCATTTCCTCCTGCGGCAAATCCTTTTTGCTTATTTTTAATTTTTCTTCCTGTCTTGGCTTTACGCCCAGCTCTTTAATAAACTTGTCCACGCCGTCTATATCCATTTTTGACGCTCCGGTTCGATAATGCATGGGAATAACGATTCTTGGTTCAATTTGTGAAATTATTTCTACCGCCCTTTTGGCGTCAAGGGTATATTTGCCGCCGACAGGGATGAATAAAACATCGGTTCTCTCCAGTTTTTCCAATTGTTTGGTGTCCAGCGCCGATTGCCCCAAATCGCCCAAATGGACCATTGATACGTCATCCATAATAATTCTAAAAATTATATTCTTACCGCGTTCTTTGCCCTCTTTGTCGTCATGATAAGAGTCAATTCCCTCAATAGAAACCCCTTTTATGTCATACTCTCCGGCGGTATCAGCGATAAAAGGCGTCCCGCGCACAGCGCTTACGTTGTTGTGATCATAATGACCATGGCTCACGGTTACAATATCGGCCTCTGAATGCGGCACTGGAAAACCGACTTCCTTATTAAAAGGGTCGGTAATGACCGTCACGCCTTCCGGGCCGATTTTGTCTTGAAGTTTGAAGCACGAATGGCCAAAATAAGTTATGTACATAAACTTTAAATTTCTAATTTCTAAATCCTAATTTCTAATAAAATCTCAAATGCCAAATTCCAGATACTAAAATCATTTTAAAACTTCAGTCTTAATATTCTTAATATTTTAAAAATAAAAATACTATCTTTTGTATAAGTACACAGAAACGTCTTTTTCGTTCGGCTTATCAATTAACGCTGGCGTCCAACCATTTATCGAAAAAACATATGATACGACTCGAGCTCCTGGCTTAAGTTCTTTTTCCAATTTTTCTCTCAATTTATTCTTTAATACAGAAGGCATGCCAAAAATATAAACCACGTCCGCTTTTCTTAGATCTTCGTTAAATAAACTGCCAAATTTAAAAAACAAATTCGCGTCTCGTCTGAATATCTGGCGGATTTTACAGATTAAAAAGAGCGGGAGAGCTAATTCTACGCCGATTGCTTTAATTTTAAAATTTTTATTGGCATAAATTACCGTTTTGCCGGTACCGCAACCCAAATCATAAAAAATCTCTCCGCTTTTCAAATCGGCCAATTTAAATATTCTTTTTAAATCCTTATTCCAGGTCGGCACCCAAGGGGCGAAACTGACGCTGGCAACCGCAATGGTCAACAAACTGATGACAATCGCCGCCAATATAGCCAATCCTATTAATGTCATTTTGTCCCGTTAAAAATAATATCTCGCCGCTTCTTACTCCGTTAAAAATTAAAATTTCTAACGGGATTATTTGGAAAAATATTTCCCTTCCTCTTCAATATCATCGCTGCCATTCCCTGCCCCTGCTTCATCTTCCTGCGCCTCCTCTTTCCCGACGTGTAAGTCGGGACCCCGATCTGCCGAAGGCAGCGTCGGGGCTTCCTCTTCCACATCCTCGTTTTCCGCCTCATTGGGATCATCCTCTTCATCTCCCAAATACTCTTCCGGGGCTTCCATTTCTTCCCGCTTGTGCAGAGAAGTGCCGGCCACCCCCTGAGTTATTATTCTATCATATTGTTCTTTATTTATCAATATTTCCCGCGGCTTGGCGCCATTAGCCTGACCTATTATACCTGCTTCCTCCAAAAGATCCAAAAGCCGGGCTGCGCGGGCGTAACCGATGCTTAAACGGCGCTGCAGATAAGAAGCTGACGCCTTGCCGGAATTGACAATTAATTCTTTCGCTTCCTCCAACAAGTCATCCTCGTCGTCGCCGGTCATTCCATCCAAACCGACTCCGGCGATGCCGCGAACTTTTTGCCTTTCAGTAATATTTTCATCATATTGCGGCTCTCCGCCTTTTTCTTTAATATAATTAACTATTCTTTTTATCTCATTATCGCTTACGAAAGCTCCTTGCAGCCGCTTGGGTTTGGAAAGCTCCGCGGTGGTAAAAAGCATGTCGCCGCGGCCGAGAAGTTTTTCCGCCCCGAGCGAATCCAAGATCGTCCGGGAATCAACGCCGGAAGCGACGGCAAAAGCCGCGCGCGCCGGCATGTTGGCTTTAATAAGGCCGGTAATAACATCAACGCTCGGCCGCTGCGTGGCTAAAATCAAATGGATGCCTACCGCCCGCGCCATCTGCGCCAACCTGATAACGCCGGCTTCAATATCCCGGCCGGCCGCCACCATTAAATCTGCCAATTCGTCAATAATGAAAATGATATAAGGCATTTTAATACCGCCGTTTTTAAGAGAGCTGTTATAACCGGCTATGTTTCTTTTGCCTGATTGAGATAAAATTTCAAAGCGCCGATCCATTTCGTTCAAACACCACTTTAGGGCATTGATAGTTTTTGAAACTTCGGTGATGACGGGCGTTAAGAGGTGGGGTATGCCGTTATAGACCGGCAATTCCACCCGCTTGGGATCAACCATAATAAATTTCAAATCATCCGGATTATTTTGATAAAGCAAGCTGATGATAACGGCATTAAGACAAACGGATTTCCCCGAACCGGTGGCGCCGGCCACCAAAAGATGCGGCATCTTGGATAAGTCATAAAGCCAATCTTTGCCGGAAACGTCTTTGCCTAAAGCGATCATTAAACCGCTTTTTCTTTCCTTAAAATCTTTATCTGACAATACTTCTTTTAATCCCACTATGGCTTTGGCCTGGTTTGGCACTTCAACTCCGACCAAAGACTTTCCCGGAATCGGCGCTTCAATGCGGATGGGATGAGCGGCAAGGGACAGGGCTAAATCGTTGTTTAGGGCGGTAATGCGCGAAAGCTTAATGCCTTCCGCCGGCTTAAAAGTGTATTGGGTGACGGTCGGTCCCACGCTCACCTCCCCCATTTCCACCGCAATGCCGAAATTCTCCAGCGTCCGCCTGATAATTTCCGTGTTGCCTTTAATGTCCCCGCTGGTCGGCTTGCCGATTTTGTCGGAAAGCAAATCAAGCGGCAAATCAATTCTAATGTTGCTTTTTCTAAAAACCCGTTCTTTGTCTTTTTTCCAAGGCCCGATTTTTTCATCAAACATAAACTCGGGCAAATCCGCCGCCGTCTCTTTTATTTTCTTGCTTTTAAATTCCGCGTTAACTTCATCGTCCGCCGACTCTTCCTCCGGCTCGCTTGCAATATCTTCTTCATGGCCTCCATAATCTTCATCTGTCAATTCATCTTCTCGCCCCGAACCCGCCGAAGCATCCCGCCGAAATATTTTGTTAAAAATAAAGCCGATAAACTTAAGGGGGTGGTAAATCAGCTTCACCAGCCAGCTTTCTCTTCCTATAAGGCGGGATAAAGTGGTATTGAACATGAGCATTAGGGAAGTTAAAAACAGGCAAACCACGATTATGAGCGTTGCCCAAAGCCCCATTATTTTTATGAAAACTGACGCCAAAAATCTGCCCGCGTAACCTCCGCCAATCCCCATTTTCACGCTTTCCTCCCATAATTTTGTTTCCGTGGCGCTTGCGCCAATTTCAGCGCCGGCAGGCGCTGAAGGATCGGGGGTAAAAGCGATAAATAAGTGGAGTAAGGCCAAAAAAGAAATGACAAACAAAAAAAGCCCCAGATAGGTCGCGCCTCTTACCCATGGCTTTTCTTCGTGGTAAAGCAGGAATCCCCACGCCAGTACAACAACGGGAAACAGCCACTTTCCCCAGCCAAAAAGATAAAACATACCCTTGGCTAAATAAACGCCGAGCGCGCCGGCCAAATTAAAAAGGCTTAAAAAACAAATGGCGCCAAAGGCCAAAATCAGCACAATAAAAATACCCTTCTTGACTTGAGGGTCTACATCCATTTTGGGAAAAGAAATGTAATCCAATGGATTATTTTGCCGCCCGTTTCTACGTCTCGCCATACATTAATTATACCACGCTTTGCGCACAAAAAAAAGACCCACCGTTTGATTGACGGCAGGCGCATCTATCATCTTTAAGTTGTTGCTAATATCCTTTTTCGCTTATTGTCCTCCCTAAATTTATTGGTTTTTTTTAATTCATTAATGACATACTCAACTATGTCATTAATTATTTTTATTTTTTCCAACTGCGGGCAGCCCAGGTCCATACTTATAATATTGGGAAGAGCGCCGAAAAACTCAACCAAATCGTCAGCCTCCACATAATCGCTTAGGCCGGCAGTAATAGCGATGTTTTCCTTTGAAATACTGCTCCAAGAAGAAATGGCCACTATTACCATTTCTTCTATTTCCCTACGGCTATATTTTTTCATAATCGTCAGATAAAAAAATATAGCCAGTGAAACAACTATAATAACTCCCACCATACCCACTACTATAATAACGGCTGTGTTCATTTTTTCCTCCTTTTTCTTTATTCTACCCTGTGTGGCGAAACGCCTCACTTATCTTCTCCATTTCTTCTTTCCATAACCCCTCCTTTTTAAAAATATTTTTACACTCCTCTATGTACTTGCTTTTATTTAATTTTAATGTTTCCAAGTTTTCTTTTCCCATCTTGCCGCCTAAAAATCCCAACTCGCTGTTTAATTCCGCTTTTTCAAAATCACTGTATTTTTCCAAAAAAATCAGATACGTTTTTAAGTTGTTAAAATCGTCGGCTATCACTTCCCGATATTTTTCCATTCCTTTGCGTTTGGCGCGCTCAACGAAAGCCATAAGGGATACTCCCAAATTCATGACAACATCCCTTAAGCTGTTGTTGGGTATTATTTTTTTACTGCCCAGCCTTTCGCTATATTTCCAAAACCTGTCCGCCAGCTCTTGCGCCGCGCCATCTTCGCCGACCGCCTCGTCTATTATTTTATAATTATCCGGCAAGCTTAATTTGCCCACCATATTGTCAACCAATAATTCCAGTATGCTGGCTTTGGCAAAGCTGTCTTCTTTCAGTTCCTTTATTAATTCTTTTTTGCCTGTTCTAGCGGCGCTTTTTTGGGCTGAAAAAAACTCCGAACTCTTGGTTTGGCCCAAATGCCCTTCATCGGCTATAATTTTCTCAAAATTTCCCATATTCTTATTTACTTCTTATCACTGATTGCCTTTTTTGTCAATTTTACCAACATAACCGCCAAAACAATAATCGCTCCTCCGGCAATTACCAATAAATACTTAAACAACTCCATTTTTTTGTCGCGGCCCACGAGCGCCCACTCGTCGTTTGCCGACACTTCCCCGGGCAATTGGGCCGCGTTAGCGCCTTGAAAAATTATATCCTCAATTGAGCGCGGCATAATTCTTACTCCCATTTTTGTTTTTCCCACTATGCCCGTAATAACGGCTTTTTCGCCTTCTTTCAACTCGTTCGGGCTGATGTCGGTTCCTTTTTTAACATAAACTATCGCCTCGTCCGTGCCGTCATCCAGATAAACCGTGGAGCTCTTTCGCTCCGTTATTTCTCCGCTGATTTTCACCAACTGGCCGATATAATCTTCATTTACTTTATCGCATGCCAGTTCAAGAGCGGCTGGCGGCTGGCGATGTTCAACCACTTTTATATCTTCCGCGGTGCCGGTCTTAAGCCGCATCTCGCCGTTCACTGAAGACAGCTCGCCGGCCACTTCAATATAATCGCCGACCTCCAAAACCGGAAATTCTTTTTTGTAATTATAGATCTGAATACCGGGCGAACCCACGATATAAAAAATCTGCGTGCCCAAGACACCAGGCTTAACCGCGACCGTTCCAGCCGTTTTGATAAAATCGCCAACGTCATAATCCTTTATTTTTTCCAGCGCCACGCTCGCGATTTTTATTCCTTTCACTTTTTTCGTTTTTGTCGTTTTCTTGCTTTCTCCGTCGCCGGCGGCTGAAATAACATTTTCTTCTCCTGGAGTCAGTTCGCTTGTCCAAAACCATTTCCCGTCCCTGCTTCTGGCATATGATTTTCTTTCCGCGGCATTTTCATATTCCACCTCGTCCATCATTTCGTCCAGATTATTATATAAGCGCGCCGAGTCGCCGCTGTTATTCAGGGTAAGCCCGCTTTCCGGACGTTCCAAGACATAAAATCCGGCGGCGGGCAACAAAAGATTATCCATAAATTCATAAGGGCTGCTGCCGCCTTCGCCGTCATCCATTTTCCAATTTAATAAGCTCACTTTCTCCTTGCCGGCATTATACAGCTCAATCCACTCTCCTTCTCCCTGTCCTGAGCCGGCCGAAGGATTGTCATCGCCTTCCGGATTCGGCAAAATTTCATTAATTACAATATCCGCCCCCTTTGTCCCACCGAGGCGGGAGGGGGTAGGGGGGATTTTATAAGGGGTGAGGTCTGTGCGTAAAACCAAAATCACCTTCTCCTTCGCCACTTCATTCTTCCTATCGCTCACCGTCAACTTCACTTTATACGCCCCATCTTTTAAGAAAGTGTGTTCCGGACGCGCTAAATTATTCTTAACGCCGTCGCTGAAATCCCATTCATAAGCCAGTTTATCGCCGTCTTCATCGCTGGTATCCGAACTGTCAAAAATAACCGGAACGCCCGCGATTATTTCTTCCTGCACATTAAAATCAACGACCGGTGGGTGGTTGATTGTCTCAATAATATTTTCTTTGCCGGGCGTCACTGTTTCGCTCCACACCCATTTATTATTCACGGCATTCGCATTGCCCAGATTCTCATTATTATAACTCCATTTCTCAACGGCCTTCTCATACTTAACCGTTTGCAGCGGCTCATCCTTCAACGGCTGATATAATTTTACGCTGTCATTCGTGTTATTTAGGGCAATTTTGCTTTCCTTTCTATAAATTACAAGATAGCCGCCAGCTTTTATAATACTTGCCGCGATTTCATGTTTTGTTTTGCTGTTATCACCCAGCTTCCAGCCGCTCAAATCAATGTCACGACTTCCCTTATTATAAAATTCTATAAATTCGCCGTCCGCATCGTCGCCTTCCGGGTTGGGAAAAATTTCGCTGATTACGATATCCGAAGAATAATCATAATCGTCCCCTTCTTCGCTTTCCTCGCTTTCAATAATATTGCTTTCTCCTTTGGTTGGTTTTGCCGTTGCCGCGAAGTCATTGACGTTGTTGTAAGTATTTTGGCCGTCAAATTTGCGCGCTACGCTCGCCGGATCGCTTGCCGCCGGCGCGTTGTTCGCCGCATTGCCATCATTCCAATTGCCGTAAGCCACTTGATCAATTAAATTTCCCGCGCCGTCGCGCAAAATAATAATATCGCCGCCATTGTTTAAATTTCCTTTTGGCTTTTCTATAATTTTAAATTTTTCAGTTCCGCTTATTCCCATTTTGCCGGACAAATTCGTTTTGGCGCCACTGCCTTCTTCAACCGTCCAGCCGCTTAAATCAATCTCTTTGGCGGTTGTATTGTACAGTTCAATCCATTCCACGTCAGTGTCACCCGGGTCGGAAACAAATTCGTTGATTACAGCATCGCCGAGGTTGTAAAAATTATTGGAATTGGTTGATATTTCGTTATTTTCCGGCGCATTGTCGGTGTTGCTTGACGTGTCGCCGCTATTGTCCGTGGCGCCAGCGTCGCCGGGCGCGCTTTCCTCCGGTTCAGCGAGAGAAGCGGAATTTTGCGGGTCGGGACTTGCCCTTAAAATAAAATCGTTGGCGTTGTTGTCCGAGTCGTAATTATTGCCCTGCCATTCGTGTGCTCCTCCAGCGGCCATAGTTTCGGACGTGGAAATGGCGAAGGCTTTTCTTTCCACTCCGCCGGACGATAAATCGCCGGCAAAAGCCACGCCTTCGGGATTAATGGCATTGCCATAACCTACCTTGTCAATTTCCATTCCCGAACTGTCCGCGATTCTTATATGGCCCCCTGTGTCCGACAAACCCCAATTCGCGCTGTGGCGGTAATCGGGAGAAACGGTTAAGCTATAATCCTTGGCGGAAATCAAATAATAGCTTTTTGGTTGGATCACGCCGCCCGGCAAGCCCGATGAACCGGTCCTGTTCGTCCAACTTATTCCATCGGCCGACTTTGTCTGCAATTTCCACCCCGTTAAATCAACCGCCTGGTTGGTCGGATTGTACAGTTCCGCAAACTCGTCGTAAGCGCCGGCCGGCCCCCTTGTCACAAATTCACTGATTACAATACTCCCGGACGCGGCGGAGTTATTTGTTTTAAAAATAAAAACAACGAACACCAAAAATAAAAAGGCGATAATTTTCCTCATAAGCTCTCTTTTAATTATTTTATAAATTGAGACCTGAAAAAAAACCATTTCTTGTCATCCTGACCCCGCGCTTGATGCGGGGGAAGGATCTATAATACGTGAATATTGCGTTAAAACGGCTATTATAGATTCTTCATTTCGCTTCGCTACATTCAGAATGACAGAAAAAGGGAATTTTTCTTAAGTCTCAAATTAATTTTGACAAACAAACAAAGAAGGAGTAATCTTTATTTAACAACTTTAAAGGAGGGAAAAATGAAAAAATTAAAGGAAATACTGCTCTTTTTATTGCCAATAATACTAATAGCGGGCGCAGGACACATCATCGCCATTCTTCGTCCGGATATTGTCCGCGCAACGGCCGTCTTTTCTTTTGTTATAACATTTGTAGTCGCCGTTATTGTCTTGACGGCGTTTTTGGAAAACATCGTCCCGCAAGAATGGAAAGATAATTTTGCTTCTTTCCTGAAAAACATAATCCCGCCAGAATGGAAAAATAATTTCACTTCTTTTAAGGAAAGGGGGTATCGGCAGATAAAAGAAACTGTGTTATTCCTTCCTGCGTTTTTTTTGTTTATTTTATCTATGGTCATAAAAAAAGAAGACAAGGGAGACGCGGAGGATTATCCTTTGCCCGAAAATTACAGTCCTAAGCTATACATATCTGATCATCATGATGCCGGTGATTGAAGGAAGAAAAATAACAACCATTCTATAAAGGAGGCGAAATGGCAATGATTTTTGGGCCTGTCGCCAATTAAACAAAGCATTCCGAGTGGGGATGGGGGTGTTGTGCAAAGATATAAAAAACACGCCACTCGGATTGCCCTAAGTCTTAACACCGCGTGCTAAGACTTTTTTATTTGTCTAGTTTCTAATTGTAGTTCCTTTGAATTTTTTATTTTTCAGATAATTTTTTACATTTTTCAGGTTGTCGCCGTTCATTATTATAACCTCAAGACCCAAATGCTCGCACTTTTGCGAAGCGACCGGGTCAAACGGCGCGCTTAATCCCGGATCCCATTTATCGCCAACGATTTTTCTAAAACTTCTCCAATCCATTCGTTTAAATTTTTTGGCGGTTTTATTTTTTTTAGGGTCTTTATCGTAAACATAATCAATATTGGACAGGTTGATTATTGTTTTAATGCCATACTCCTGCGCTATTATCGTTGCCACATAATCCGTTGACCAGCCCGGCTTCCAGCCGCCGGCCACCACTACCTTTTCTTTCACTGCCAACCTAAATGTCGGATTTTTAATAATTTCCGGATGCGCGACATCCCTTAAAATTGCGCGCAAAAGGTGCGCGTTAAGGCGGGTGGAATGGATGCCCAGCCAATCCTTGTCGTCATTGGCAACTTTTACCACTTTGGCCGCGGCCGCGACATAATCCCTTGCTGTTTTACCTCCACCCACGATTATAAAAAACTTCTTGCCCCTTTTTATCTCTCTTATAATCAAATCTCTGAATCTTTTTAAAAATTTCCAATCAACACCGGTTTTGGGGACGACCAACGAACCGCCGAGGGAAATTATATAAGTATCTTTATTCATTATTCTAATTGAAATTAATAGAAATTCACTTCGTGAAATTTATAGAAATTTATTGTTATTTTTACTATTATAAGTTGTTTTGATAAAATTTTGAAGTTTTATGGAAAGTTTGTTTTGAGTTTCTTTTATTTTATTATATTTTACTTTATCAACTTTATTCCTTTTATACATCAACTCCAACCAGTGATCGCAACTCTCTGATAATGAAGCTCGGCTAATGTAATAAAATTTTATTTTATCCAAATAATGGAATCTTAAATAACCCTCGGCTATATTGGCGCCTACAGAATCAAGAGATTCTATAAATTGATCTCCCATTGTTTTCTTATCTTGCCAAGTCATCTTAATATAAATTTCCCATCCCAAAGCAGATAATCGCATTGCCAATTGATAAACCTCCAAATCCTTGAGTAAAATAAAACCCGACATATAAAAACAATAAGTTTCTATTAATTTCTATCAGTTTCTATTAATTTCTAAGAAATTATTTTCTATACCTTCTTACTCTTATTAAACCCGATACCGGAATCACCTCAATCCCTTTCTTTTCCAACTCGTCCAAAAACAAGTTCATGCCCAGCGAATCCGAGGCCATGTGGCCGGCGATAACGACGTTGATGTGGTGCTTTTCCGCTTCCTTCCTATGCTCCTCGCCCATATGCATGCCGATAATCGTGCCAATGCCGGCCTGCGCCATTTTTTCATACATCTCTTTTGAACCGCTGGTACCGCCGGTAAATTCCGTCACCACCACGCGGCCGCATCTTGCTTCCGGCGAACCGACAAAAAGAACCGGACCGGCTTTCAGTTTCGCGGCTTCCTTGAATTCGGGGATGGATTTTAACATGGCGAGAACGTCGCCGACTGTTTCCATATCATTTTTCTTTTTGGCAATCATATCAAATAAAAGCCGCGCTCCGAGATTGTCAGCAACAGTGTGCGCGCACATGAAATCCAATTTTAAAATTTTAGCCATATCAACGGCGCGATTATGGTTGGCCGGAGACACACCGCGGCTCACTTCGGAAATGCGAGGACGAAGCACCGATTCCGCGACATTAATGGGTATGCCATAATCGGAAAGCACCTCGGCCTGCAAATCCATGACGCTGTGCAAATCAGCCAAGGCCTTGCCTTCCGGGTGGTGGGCGATTACCAAATCAACCTCTAATTTTTCAGCTAAAAGCAATTCCGGCCCTTCCATATCCACTCCGGCCAAAACTTTTTTGATTTGTTTTTTGCCGCTTGTACTGAGCGTAACCGAAGCACCTGCACTGAGCGTAGCCGAAGTGTCAACGAGAACACGCGTATCGCTGTAAGGATTGGTCAATTTTTCCTTATCAAATTCTTCCTTCGCTTCCTTGTCTAATTTTTCATATTTCTTTTTGGCGCGTTCCAGATATTTTTTTACTCCTTGCGGCCCCCGCAAATCGGCTTTCATTCCCATACCGACGGCCAATTCATAAATTTGTTGCGTAGTCATAAAAAATAAATGCAAAAATCAAAATGCCTGCCCGCCAATTGCTTGCGCTCAAGGCGCTAGCAGGCGGGCAAAACGCAAAATGACAATGCAGAATTTAAAAATATTTTATTTTGCAATCTTCAATAATAATTCCAGAACAATTGGTAGTTCAACTATACCGTTATCTACATTGAAATGCCCCATGTTATGCTCAATAATAATTTTCGCACTCAACTTATTTTTAAAGTCGTCTTGATTATCAATAGGCACGTAAGGATCATTATCGGAAAAAATGGCGATACTTTTTCCTAAATGCTCTTTAACCTTTTTAAAATTCAACGGCGTTTTTAGCCAATGCTCGACGGTTTCGGAATTTCCCGGCTCGTCTTCAATGCCGGTAAGCGCTTTAAAAAATCCGGCGACAAAAACCGCGCCGCCGACTCTTACTCCCTCGGAGAGAGATTCAAGATAACGGGCTATCGTAAAGATTAAATAATTGAAAAACATTCCTTGTGTCCTCACCAGGAATCGAACCCGGATCTTGGGATCCGGAATCCCATGTTCTATCCGTTGAACTATGAGGACGCAATTTATTTTCTCTCCAATCCTCTGAGCGCCGCTAATCTTTCCTCAACCGGCGGGTGGGTCATAAATAACTTTGTAAAAAATCCTACCTTTTGACCGGCGTCTTCCTTGAAAGGCGAAGCGATGTATAAATGAGCGGTGGCGCGGTTGGCGACTTCCAACGGCTCACGGTCGGACGAAATTTTTTGGAGCGCCCGCGCCAGCCCTTCCGGATAACGGGTGAGCAACGCGCCGGAAGCGTCGGCCAAAAATTCACGCTTGCGCGAAATCGCCAATTGCATTAAAACCGCGAACAAGGGAGCCAAAATGGAAAAAACAATAGCGACAACCATAATAATCAGCTGCAACTGCCCGCCACCTTCCTTATTCCTGTGCCGTCCGCCTCCCCAAAACGCCCAGTGCCTGAACCAGTCAGCGAGCAACACAATAACGCCGACCATAACCGTCACCAATGTGGCAAGCAACATATCACGGTTACCGATATGCGAAAGTTCATGGGCGATAACTCCTTCCAGTTCCGACTTTTCCAGTTTTTGCAGGAGTCCGGTCGTGACAGCGACGACGGCATGTTCCGGATTTCTGCCCGTGGCGAAAGCATTCGGCGCCGTATCGTCAATAATATAAATTTTCGGCACGGACAAACCGGCGGTGATGCATAAATTTTCCACGATATGATAAAGTTCTTTGTTGTCGTCATGCTTCACTTCTTTGGCGCTACTCATAGCCAAAACAATTTTATCACTCCACCAATAACTTATGAAGGATGAAATAATGCTGAAAACGACGGCGATGTATAAAATCGCCGAGTCGTTCATGGCGTAACTAAATATGTAACCAACTAAAATAATAAACACGAAAAACGCGGACATAAAAAGCCACGTTTTTCTTTTATTACTATCTGCTTGCGCGTAAATCGTCGCCATACAAACTCCCGCAAATCTACAAATCCAACAATAAATTTACAAATTCACCCCCTTTAATAAAGAGGGACAAAAGGGGATTTATTCGTGAATTTGTGAAAGATTCGTTGATTTGTGGGGTATTAAAACTTAACCTTAACCGTTTCCCTCTTCACCGCCTCTTCAATCTCAAAAAATTCTCTTTTGGTAAATTTCAGCACGCGCGCGAAAATATTGGTCGGAAAGACTTCAATTTTGGTGTTGAAGTCGCGGACATTGCCATTGTAAAACCTACGAGCGGCCTGAATTTTATTTTCCGTGTCCGAGAGTTCTTTTTGCAATTCCAAAAAATTTTCGTTGGCTTTCAGGTTTGGATAATTTTCAGCCAAGGCAAAAATTGATTTCAGGGTGGATGACAAGGCGTTCTCCGCTTCGGCTTGCTGTTTTCTGTCGCCGCCGGAAAGCATCTGCATGGCCGTGTTGCGGGCGTTAATAACGCGTTCCAGCGTTTGGCTTTCGTGCGCCGCATAACCCTTGACCGTTTCCACCAAATTGGGAATTAGATCGTAACGGCGCTTTAATTGCACGTCAATGTCCGCCCATGCCTCCTCCACGCGGTTTTTCAAGCGGATGATGGAATTGTACATGCCGATTATCGCCAAAACGATAACGACAACAACCCCCAAAACAATCCATAGTATTGTGGTCATATGTTTATGAGTAGCGTATAGTGTTTAGCGGTTAGGTTTTTGAGATACACCCTAAACGCTAAACCCTAAACGCTTATATTAGAAATTAGATATTAGTAATTAGTAATTAGTAATTAGTAATTTTATTTTCTTTCCTCTCGCTTTCGGCGCGTAATATCCGGTCAATAATCCGACAATTCTTAAAATTTCCTTTTCGCTTTTTTCCTCTCCCAACCTCAACTCGCTCATCTTTAATTCTTTTGGAATATCTAATATTATTTCCTTTTCATTGAAAATTGAAAATTGAAAATTGAAAATTCTGACGATAGTCAGGGGTCCCACTTCTTCCTTTAATTCTACCACGATATCGCCTTTTTTTGCCAATTTTTCCAAATTCTCGCACTCTTCTTTATTTCTGCCGATCACGGCCATCACTTTCCGCGCCTGTGCTGAGCTTGTCGAAGCATCTTTTCCGCATTCTATTCCGCGCAATTTTTCCGCGTCGTTCCGCGCCCGCCCTGAGCTTGCCGAAGGGTTTATTCCGCATCTTTCCGCGTTTATCCAAAGCACCCTTCCATTCTTTATTAACTCCACGTCATTTCCGTCGCATTCCGGCCAGTATTCAAAAAGCTTCATTAAACGCTGACTGAATTCCAGATCGGTTAATATGCAACCTCCCGCCGAACTTGGATATTCTTTAATGCCATATTTTCGCGCCAGCTCCACTTGTCTTTGTCTCGTTCTTCCTTTTATATCCAATAACTTTCCTCTAATTAATCTTCCGTCTTTTTCCGGCTTAGTCTTATTTAATAGTTTGGCGGACAAAGGCCTGACCAGCAAGTCGTCGACGCCGGAATATTTCGCCACAATATCCAATGCTTCTTTATTTTGCGACTTCGGCCTCTGCCCCAATACTTCGCCTGTGGCGATAAAATCGAAAATATTTTTTGGCATGTTTTTGTTTGCCACTTTTGTTATCCCGGCCGCTTTGTCACCCCGGACTTGATCCGGGGCGGGATCCAGGATGGTGGTAGCGCGAACTACCGACACAATTTCTGGATTTCGGGTTAAGCCCGGAATGACAATTTTGTTTTTTAAAAACTCGCCAGCTTTCCGAAACATCATCGCATGGCAATCAATGCATGGATTAATATTTTTTCCGTAGCCGTATTTCGGATTCTTGACCATTGCTAGATGCTCATCGGAAAAATCTATTTCCATAAGTTCAATGCCCAGTTGCCGCGCCGCTTTCCGCGCGCTTTCCGTATTGAAAAAATAACTTTTAAAAGAAAGTCCGACAACTTCAACGCCCTGCTCCTGTAAAACTTTTACGGCGAGCATGGAATCCAGCCCGCCGGATAATAATACTAAAGCTTTCAGCATAATTATCTTTTGCTTACCCCCAATTTTATAATTTCCCCGTCTATTTTAACTTCTTTATTAAACTCCGCCACTTCCACGCCGAATTTTATCGCCGCGCTTAAAGTATCGTTCATTATGTCTTCGGCGAATTCCTCAATTATTTCCCGCGTAACGTCATCATCGGTTTCATAATAAATCTCCGCGCGGTCGGCAATGGTCATGCCGGCTTCTTTGCGCAAAGCATTGATGGCGCGCGTCAGTTCGCGTTTTACGCCTTCTTTTTTCAAATCCTCGGTAATGATTAGATTCAAATCCACCTTCAATTTCCTTTTGTCTCGTCCAACGCGGATATCTTTTACGTTCAGCTCGTCTTTGATTAAATTTTCGTATTCCTTTTTCAAATTGTAATTTTCAACAAACACCTCGGCCAACGGCTGACGCACTTTAATGCCTGCTTCATCGCGTTTAGCCAAGCCCATTTCCACAATTTTTCTCACCATTGCCATTTCTTCCAATATTTTTTCTTCCTTCTCCGCTTTATTGGCCAGAGCGACGGCAAGTCGCAGCTCCTCGGGCCAGCTTTCTAGATGGACGCTCTTGTTTTCATCCTTAAAATCATTGCCGGTTGTTTTCTGCCAAATTGTTTCGGCCAAAAACGGCGTGAACGGCGCCATTATTTTGGAAAGTTCCGCGAGGATATAGCGGGTGGTTCTTATAGCGTTCAATTTATCTTCAGCATCATCACTCTTAAAACGTTCGCGGGAACGCCTGATATACCAAGTTGACAAATCATTTATAAAATCCGTAATCGGACGAACCGCTCGCGGCAAGTCGTAGGCGTCCATATTTTTCGTCACCTCTTTAATTAATTGCCACAACCGCGCGACAATCCAGCGGTCAAGGATATTCGTCATCCTGAGGCTGATAGCCGAAGGATCTCGCGTATCATCGAGATTCTTCGTTTCACTCAGAATGACGTCGCGAGCGAACATTTCATAAAATTTATAAACATTCCACAAAATCATTATATTTTTCTGCAACGCCTCGCGCACGCCGGTCTCGGAAAAATTCAAGTTTTCGGCAGCCATGACCGGCGAAGAAAGAAGATAAAAACGCATGGCATCGGCGCCATATTGTTCCATGACCACGGTCGGGTCGGGATAATTTTTCAGCCGCTTGGACATTTTTTTGCCGTCCTCGGCCAGCACTATGCCGTTGACAATTACATTTTTAAAAGCGTGACTGCCGCGAATAGCCGTTCCCAAAACATGCAAATAATAAAACCAAGCGCGCGTTTGGTCAACGCCTTCGGCGATAAATTCGGCCGGAAAATTGGCCTCAAATTTTTCTTTATTCTCAAACGGATAATGCATTTGCGCGTAGGGCATGGAACCGGATTCAAACCAACAATCCAAAACATCCGGCACGCGCCGCATAACACCGCCCCGTCCTGAGTCTGCCGAATGGGCGCATTTTTTACACGAAAAAGTAATTTTATCAACCGTATGTTTATGCAAGTCAATAATTTTCTCTCCGCTCAATTCCTCCAGCTCTTTTACGCTCCTAATTACTTTAATCTCCCCGCATCCACTTTTTCCGCGTCGTTCTGTGTTCCTTTTCGCGTCGTTCTGCGTTTCCGTGCATTTCCATATTGGAATCACGCTCGCCCAATATCTTTGCCGTGAAATGGACCAGTCGCGCGCGCCGAAGAGCCAGTTGCCGAAACGGCCCTCCTTTATGTGCGCCGGCGACCAATTTATATTTTTAGCCAATTCCAAGGCGCGCTCTTTTATTTTTGTCACTGCCACAAACCACGATGAAGTCGCATAATTGATAAGCGGAGTTTCGCAGCGCCAGCAATGCGGATAAGAATGCTCATATTTTTCTTTAGCGAAGAGTAAATTATGGCGCGCCAGATATTTTATAATCTCCACGTCCGTTTCCTGCGAGTCGTGAATCGGCTTGACATTCAAGCCGGCGAATTCTCCGGCCTCTTTTTTGATTGTGCCGTCCATGTTAACGTGCTGAACAAACGGCAATTTTTCTTTTTTGCCCAGATTCATGTCATCTTCGCCGAATGCCGGCGCGATATGCACTACGCCCGTTCCTTCTTCGGTCGTCACGAAATCGGCGGCATAAATCTTCCAGCCGTTCTGCAGAAACTTAGCTTCTGACGCTTCAGAAGCTAAGTTTCTGTTTAAATTTGTATAATAATCAAACAACGGCTTGTATTTTAAACCAATTAAATTTTTCCCTTCAAATTCTTCAATTACTTCATATTCTTTATTTTTAAAAATCTCTTCAATTCTATCTTTCGCCAGTATATATTTTTCATTATTATCCTTAATACTTACTACTTGATACTTTATGCTTTCTTTTACCGCCAGTGCCACATTGCCGATCAAAGTCCACGGCGTCGTCGTCCAAGCGAGAATATATACCTTTTCTTTATTTGTATATTTGTAAAGGATTTGTTGATTTGTGGGAGTTAATTCAAATTTAACCGTCGCCGACAAATCCTTAATCGTTTTGTATCCCTCCGCTACTTCCTGTTGCGACAAAGTTGTTTCACAACGCGGACAAACATGCATTGAGCGGTAGCCTTCGTAAATCAATCCATTGTTCCACAACTCTTTAAACACCCACCAGATGGATTCCATAAAGTCCAAGTCCATGGTTTTGTAAGCGTTTTCCATGTCCGCCCAGCGCCCGAGGCGACGGATAATTTTTTTCCAGACGTCTACGTAGCCCAAAACTTTGGAGCGGCAAAATTCATTGAATTTTTCCACGCCCATTTCCTCAATGTCTTTTTTCCTTTTTACGCCCAATTCCTTTTCGGCGATATTTTCAATCGGCAAACCATGACAGTCCCATCCCCACTTGCGCTCCACGCGAAAACCGCGCATCGTCCAATAGCGCGGCACGACGTCTTTCATCAAGCTCGCCACAATATGACCATAATGCGGCTCGCCGGTCGCGAACGGCGGCCCATCGTAAAAAACATATTCTTTAAAAAACGCCTCGCCCTGCCTTCGTCCCGAGCTCAGGCCGAGGGGAGCTTGCCGAAGGGACTTCTCAAAAATCTTGCCCTTTTCCCAAAAATCCAAAACTTTCTCTTCCATTTTTGGAAAAGGATTAGTTGATGGCTGTTTTTCTTTTTTCGGCATACTTATTATTCAAAAACCTCTTCCTTTTTCGTTAGATGATAAATTATTTTTATGATAATAATTGAAGCAACAACTCCTAAAAAATTAAAAAGTAAATCGTTGGCCGTGTCGGTTCTCGGACCGAGCCGATTAGTATGAAAAATCAAATCCTCCGCATATTCTTCTATTTCATACAGGGCTCCCAGGCTTATGGCCGAAGTTGAAGAAATGAGAAGCGCCAAGTTAAACCGCCCCGTTTTCATAAGCAGATTATATCTAAACCCTTCTACAAAAAAAGCGCTTATGACGACGAAGGCCGTAAAATTCACGACGCCGCTCACGAAAAAATGAGCGAATTGATCCCACCACGACAATTGGCCGTAAAGATGAAAAAAATCTCCGGCCGCGTCAAGAGAAAGCCCGAAGGCGACTAAAAACCAAATTGACCAATGCAAATTATGACCTTTTTCTTTCCTGTATTTATAAGCGACCATTTCAACAAAAATAAAACAAAAAATTGAAGTAAGGAAAAGCCCCACCCACGTAAATTGCGTATTGAGCTTTAAAATTTTCAAGACGTTGAGCAATTCAAAAATTATCAGCGCGACAAACAAAAAACGGGCGAAATTAGTTAAGCACAAGCTGCAATTTTTTCTATTATTAAAAACTGCCATGATTATATTATAGCAAATATCGCCGAAATAACCAACAAAAAACAACCCCCAATCAAGAATTGTTTTTTATGCTCCATTCCTAAATTCTATATTCTGAATTCTAAATTCTATTTTACCTCTATCGCCTGCACCGGACAACCTTCCACCGCTTTTTTGGCGCATTCCACATTTTTTTGACTAATGACTTCCGACTTGCCGTCCGCGGCCATTTGGAAAACGTCAGGGCATAAAGCCGTGCAAGCGCCGCAGCCGATGCATAAATCCTTGTTGACTGTAATCATTTTATTTTAGACGACAGACAGTAGACGACAGGAGATAGAAATAAAAATAAGTTTTCCTGTTATCTGTTATCTGTTATCTGTTATCTGTTATCTGTTATCTGTTATCTGTT
>CAZZBC010000004.1:0-35955 GCA_964652175.1 uncultured Gammaproteobacteria bacterium
TTAATTCCCGAGAAATATTCGGGAAGAATATATGAAACCCTATATGAGTTCATATGTCTTAACTTTAACATATTTCATTAAAAATTGAAAGTGTGTTATAATAAAAACAAACAAGATAAAAACTGCTTAATTGTTTTATTTTTCATGTTCACCGCCAAACAAATAAAAAATATCCTGGAAAAAGCCGATATTTTGCCGGCTAAAGAATTTGCCAATCTTGCCAAAGAAGCGGAAAATAACGGCAAAGATATTGAGAGTTACTTAATTGAAAAAAGGATTATTGCTCCCTTAAATTTTTATGAAGCGGCGGCTAATTATTTTAAGGTTCCTTTTATTAACCTGAAAGACCAGGCGATCCGCAAGGATATTCTGCTAAGCGTGCCGGAGCCAATAGCCGCCACCCATAATCTGGTCGCCTTTGACGGTGACGACAAGGAAATAAAAATTGCCGCCATTGACCCGGAAGATTTGGAAATTTTTGAATTTATAAAAAAGAAAAGCGGGCTTAAGCCTAAAATTTATTTAACAACTCCCGACGCGATCAAAGAAGCCCTTAAGCAATATCATAAAACGCTAAAGGCCGAGATTAATTATTTGGCGGAAGCGGGAATAAGGGGAGATGAAAATAGCGCTCCCGCTGACAGCCGGGATTTAAAAAAATTGGCCGAGGATCTGCCGGTAGTCAGAATTGTTGACACCTTGCTGAAGTATGCCATCTTTGAAGACGCCAGCGATATCCACATTGAGCCGGAAGAAAAAGACATAGTCGTCAGATACCGGATTGACGGCATTCTCCGCAACGTAATGGTCCTTCCCAAGAGCGTGCAATCGGGCGTTATCGCCCGCATAAAAATTCTGTCCAACCTGAAAGTTGACGAACACCGCTTGCCCCAAGACGGCCGTTTTAAGATTGCCGCCAACGAATACAAGGTGTCATTCAGGGTTTCAATCTTGCCGACCTTTGACGGTGAAAAAATCGTCATGCGCCTGCTTAACGAAAAAACGCAAATATTAACTTTGGAACAGCTCGGCTTCCAGCCGTCAAGCTTTGAAATGGTAAAAAAAAATATTGCCAAACCGCATGGCATGATTTTAGTGACCGGCCCCACCGGTTCCGGCAAAACAACCACCCTTTACACCATTTTGAATATTCTCAACACGCCGCGCGTCAATATTTCAACCATTGAAGATCCGATAGAATACCGCATGCCCCACGTCAACCAATCGCAGGTTAATCCCAAGATCGGTTATACTTTCGCCGTCGGACTTAGGGCGCTCTTGCGCCAGGATCCGAACATTATCATGGTCGGCGAAATCCGCGACCAGGAAACCGCCGAAATCGCCGTCCATGCCGCCATGACCGGGCACTTGGTGCTTTCTACCCTGCATACTAATGACGCCGTAACCACTTTGCCTCGGTTGGCTGAAATGGGCATCCCCTCTTTTTTGATTTCTTCAACCACCAATCTTATCATCGCCCAGCGCTTAGTAAGAAAAATATGCCCCAATTGCATCCAAAGCTATAAATTAGACAAACGAGCCATAGATGATTTAAAGGAGCGCCTTAATATCGCCAATATTTTAGAAAAACTGGAAAAAGAAAAAATTATTATTAGCGCCAACAAGGGGCTGGAGTCGCTTCTTTTTTATAAAGGCAAAGGGTGCAAGCGATGCAATAATTTGGGCTACAAGGGCAGAATTGGAATTTATGAAACACTGGAAGTTGATGAAAAAATTTCCGAGTTGATTTTAAAAAAAGCCGACGCCAATGAAATCGAGAAAACGGCCGAGGGGCGAGGCATGCTGACTATTACGGAAGACGGCTTCATTAAGGCTAAAAGTGGAATTACCGCCATTGAGGAAATAATGCGGGTGGCGAAAGAATAATATTGAATGCTAAATTAAGAATTGATAATAAATTTTTATGGCGATAAATTTACAACAAACCGGGACGGCGAAAGAAGAAAAAAAACCGTTTAGCCAGAAAATAAACGCTCTTTTTTTGCATTTTGGCGGCGTTCCGCTTAAGGAAAAACTATTTTTTGTCCAACACTTGGGCATTATGCTCAAGGCCGGCATTTCTTTGGCGGCCGCTTTGCAAACTTTGGCGGCGCAAACGGAAAATAAGCGATTCGCCAAAATTTTAGCCCAAATCGCCGGCAGCGTGGAGAAAGGAGTCGGCTTGGCGGAAAGCTTGCGGCCGCATGAAAAAATTTTCGGCGAACTTTTTATTAATATGGTTGAAGCCGGCGAAATTTCCGGCAAACTGGAAAACGTTTTGGGCCGGCTTTATATCCAGATTAAAAAACAGCATGAACTTATCGCCAAAGTCAAAGGCGCGCTCACCTACCCGGCAGTAATCATTCTGGCCATGGGAGGAATCGGCGTATTCATGATGATAGTTGTCGTGCCCAAAATAACCGCCATGCTGAAAGAATTTAACGCCGAATTGCCCCTGGCGACTAAGGTGCTAATTTTTGCAAGCGACTTTCTTATTAATAATTGGCTTCTTTGCGTCATAACTCTCATAATTCTTTTTTTTGTTGCAACGCAAATTTTGCGCACCCATAAAGGCAAATATTATTTTCAGGCCGTCATTTTAAAAATCCCCATTGTTTCGCCGATCGTTAAAAAAATAAATCTCGCGCGATTCTCAAGGACAATCAGTTCGCTCCTTAAAACCGATATTATGATCATTAAAACTTTTCAAATAACCGCCAATGTTTTGGGAAATTTGCATTATCGCGCCGCCCTTATGGAAATGGGAGAAAAAATTAAAAAAGGCGGACAAATCAACGAGGTTATTAAAATTTACCCCAAACTTTTCCCGCCGGTGGTGGCGCAAATGATAATGGTTGGCGAACAAACCGGCGAGCTGGACAGTATTTTGGAAGAATTGGCCGATTTTTACGAAAGCGAAGTTGACCAAATTATGAATAATTTGCCGTCCATTATTGAACCGCTTTTAATTTTGATTTTGGGTTGCGGCGTCGGCGCCATGGCGGTTGCCATTGTTATGCCCATGTATTCAATGACGACAGCGATTTAAACAGCTCAATAGCTCAATGAATTTTCTAAATTCTAAATCCCATATTCTAAATTCTGCCGACAAAAATGGCAGTATACTTATGGATGTGCTGGTCGGCTTTGCGATCATCGCCCTTCTCGCCACTATTTCCATCCCTTACCTGAAAAAATACCAGCCCAATTTAAAGTTAAATTCAACGGCCAGAAACTTAACATCTGATTTGCGCTACGCCCAGCAATTAACCGTTTCCGAACAAGTCGTTCATAAAGTTGTTTTTGATTTAAATAATGACAATTATCAAATTTTAAGAATCGGAACATCCACGACTACTGTTAAAACTGTGGCGTTTGAAGAAGAAGTAAACTTCCAGCAAATTACCGGCTTGTCAAACGATCAAGTTGTCTTTAATTCTTACGGCGGCGTTAGCGAATCAGGCCAGGTTGTTTTAATCAATACCAACAATAATACTGCGACTATCAACATTAAGCCGTCGGGTTATATTGAATTATTATTATAATAAATTGTATAATCCAAATCTACAAATGATATCCAAATCTACAAATGATTATGTAAATGGTTTTTCTTTAATTGAAATTATCGTTGCTTTTACAATATTGTCGGCGACCTTTATAGCCATGGCAAGCTCTTTCCCTTTTGGACTGATGATAAACAAAAGGGCGGAAGATAACTCAATCGCTTCGTATTTGGCCCAAAATAAAATTGAGGAGCTAATCTCCGGCGGCTACGACAATATTGCTTTAGGCATAATTGAAGCCAAACATCGCCTTTCAAGCGACACCGCCGATTATTTATATTATTACCAAAGAGAAACTATCGTAAATTACGTTGACAGCAATTTAACCGCCACTTCAACGGACGTTGGTTTAAAAAAAATTTCCACCAATGTCTATTATACTAACGCCGTATCCAAAACAGAAAATATCCATAATATTTCCACCCTAATCAGCCAAAGATAAAGATAACATAATCCAAATCTACGAATGACATTTAAATCTACAAATTATACTTTTGGGTTTACCATCTTTGAAATTATAGTTAGCGTTTCTCTTTTTTTAATTTCTATTATACTGGTTGGTTCTTTATATATTTTCGCCCAAAGATCATACAACAAAGGCTCCGGCAAGGCGGAACTGTCGCAAAACGCGCGCGTCACTTTAGACAGAATGTCAAGGGAACTTCGCCAAGCCGTCAATGTTGTTGCCGCGTTGTCCGAGACGGATAATGATCCGCAAAATCCGCCCCCCCAAGAAATTTTTTTTCAAGACGGCCACGACACCAGCCAAATCACTTATTTGCGCTACTGGCTGGACGGCACGAATCTGATGCGCCAGCATAAGGCTTATTACTTTGAGGTTGAACCGGAAACTTATGTCGCCTACAACAGCGTTGACCAAAACAACAACCCGCCGCTGGAAACGACTTTAAGCGATAATATAATCGGAGAATATTTCAACAATATCCAATTTTGGGGGACGAGCGGCGCGATAAACATAGCCGCCGAACTGCAAAACGGGCAAAACGGCTTAGAAATCAAAACTAGCGTTTATAAAAGAAACTGATTCATAATACGAATTTGCAAATATATGCGAATACTGCGAATAAAATCAAGTAACAAAACAATGCCAAACAATAAAGGCGTAGCTTTGCTTATTACAATTTTACTTATGTCTTTAATTCTTTTTCTGTCTTTATATTTCCTGAATTTTTCCGTTACCGAAGACAAAATGTCAAAAGGGCAATCAATCGGAAATGAAACTTATTACTTGGCGGAGGCTGGCGTGAATGAAATGATTTGGCGGCTGAAAAACAATGAGACATACAAAAATAATTTTGAAAATGACCCTGCTTGGACGACCAGTTTTACCCGCGCTGATCCGTTCGGGGCAGGAAGCGGATTATATGAAGTAAGCATCGTCAACGGCAGCCGCGCCCATGGCGAAATTACATCTACCGGCAGAATAAATTTGGCCGGCGGCAAAACGGCCCAGCGCGTTATTAAAACTACCGCATATAAAGCGCTGGGGCAAACCGGCATACAAGACAGCGCCGGCTATGCTGACGGCAATATAGATATTTCGGCCAGCCGCGTCAATTTTTACAACGGCAGCGCCCATTCCAACAATGAATTCACGCTGAACAACGGCAGTATAATTTTTATTGATTCGGATTTAAGGGCCGCGGGCAATTACGTTAAGTCATGGACCTCCACTTCAACAATTGAGGGGAATATTTACGCTCATAACTACCCTCCCGAGGCTTCTTCCATTGATATGCCGGCGGTTGATTTTGATTCTACCGCCACCACTTCCTATAAAAATAAAGCGGACATAGTTTACGAGTCCGACGAGTTTGAAGAGTTAATGGAGGACAACCAAAATTTAACCTTAAATAATTCTATTACTTACGTGGAGGGGGACGTAGAATTAAAGGGAGCGCAAAATCTTACCCTAAACGGCCTTTTGGTCGTTGAACGAGATTTTAGCATTGGCGCTAAAAATAATTGGGCGGGCCGATCGGGACCAAGTTCACTAACCGTCAACCACGCTACTGGCACGCCCTCTGGCATTCTTTCAGGCCGACATATAAATTTTAATGAATATACAAGCAATGTAAATGCTGTTGGCGTAATTTACGCCGCCGACCAACTGAATATCACTAACGTTCCCGTCGGGTCGTATGTTTTTAATGTCGTCGGGGGGTTAGTAAGCAGGAAGCTTACCATTACCAGTTCATGGCGCCAGATCAATATAACTCACGATAACGATATTCTGCTGGATATTTTTCCGCCTACTGAATTTTCACCGATTATCTTAATCGAACACTGGGAGGAGGAGTATTAGTATGTTATAATAAATTACAATGTATATTTATGTTTTTTAATAATAATTCAACCTATCCCCTCGGCTTGGATATCTCCGATTTGTCATTAAAGCTTGTCCAGCTTAATAAAAACGGAGGCAAAGTAAAAATACAGGCCATAAGCAAAGTAAATTTGCCCCCCGGATATTTTATTGATGGAGAAATAAAGAATGAGGAAGAAATAATCAAGGCCATCAAAGGATTGATAGATAATCCGAAATTAGGCAAGGTAAGTTCGCGGGAAGTTGTCGCTTGCCTGCCGGAAACAAAAACATTTATTAAATTAATTGAAATAGAAAAAACGGAAAATAAACTCTCCGCCGCCATTGAATCGGAAATAGAAAAACATATTCCCGTTTCAATCAATGAAATATATTATGATTGGCAGGTGATAAAAGATTTGCCCGACCGGAAATTGATTTTGATAGGCGCCGCGCCAAAAAGCGTAGTCAAACAATATACCGACCTCCTGGACGCAGCCAAATTGTCGGTAATCGCTTTGGAAATCGAATCAATTTCTATCTGCCGCAGCTTATTAGCCGAGGAAAATTTTAAGTATAAAGGCGATTTTAACAAAAACTACGGCATAATTGACATAGGCGCGAAACGCACCAGTTTGGCCGTTTATTCCAAAAATACCATTCTTTTCACCATTAGCATGCCTATTTCAGGCGAAGAAATAACAAAAAAAATAGCCGAGGCTTTGAATATTGAAATTGAACAGGCGGAAAAAGCAAAAATAATTTGCGGCCTTGATGAAAATAAGGCGGGCGGCATAATTAAAAATATCTTATCCGATACGATTGACATACTGACAAAGAAGATCGGCGAGGCGGTTGAATTTTACAACTACCACTTCTCCGACCGAGGCCCGATTAATGAAATTATTTTGTGCGGTGGAGGAGCGAAAATAAAAAACCTGGACAAAATACTAAGTAAAAGCCTCTTAGTGGAAACTACCGTCGGGGACGCCTTGACTAATCTGGGAGAAGCCGGAGAAAAATTCTCTAAAATTTTAGCCGAAACCCATCGCTTGGACATAAACATTTCCCCGAAAAACAAAAAAGGCGAAAATAAAGCCTTGTCACTCACACAGGATACCAGTTTAACGTTCACGACAGCAATCGGTTTGGCTTTGCGAGCTATATTTATTGATGAATTATAATTATGTTATCCTTAAACCTAATTCCACATGAATTAAAACAGGAAGTAAAGCTGAAAAGAATTTACGGATTGCTAAGAAAAATGAATTTTGTCTTAATTATTATTATCGCGGCTGCCGCCTCCATTCTTTTGGCGGCAAAATTTATTTTGCAAAATAATTTTAATGAAGTCGTGGCGCAAACAACCCTGGTAACTAAAAACAGCCAGGGATATAATGCCAAAGTTAGGGAAATAAATTCTCAACTTAACATCATTTCGCAACTGCAAAATAATTTTACGGCTTGGTCTTTGATGCTTGAAGATTTGGCGGAAATGACTCCCCGCGACATGACTTTTACTTACGTAAAACTTAATAAAGAAGAACGTTCGTTAAAAATAAAAGGGCGGGCCGCTTCGCGCGACGGGCTCCTCGCCTTAAAACAGAGCTTGGAAGATTCAAAAGACTTCACGAATGTTGAATTCCCCATCAGAAACATATTAAAACAAAACGACATAGATTTTGAAATAAACGCAAAAATAAATTTAAAATGAATTTGAATGGATTTAAAAATCTGGCTTTAAAAAGAAAAATTATTGTTAACGCAATACTTTTCCTTTTGGTTGTCGGGGCTTTAACTTATTTTATAGTCATGCCGACCATTAAGGATATCAAAAAAATGCGGCAAGAAATCGAAGCGCAAAAAATCGATTTGGAAAAAAAATACCTCAAGGGGCAAAATTTAAAAAAATTATCGGGAGATTTAAAAAAAATAGAGCCGGAAATAGAAAGATTGGACCGAGTTTTTATTAATCAAAACCGCGCCTTGGAATTTATTACCACGCTGGAAGAAAAAGCTACTCGCAACAACATAAGCCAAAAAATAAACTTAGCGAACCCGCAAAATATGAAGGAAAACCAATTATATAAAAAAATGCCTTTGCAAATTTCCACGGAAGGCGAATTTTTAAACCAACTTAATTATTTAATAAACTTGGAAACTTTGGATTATTATATTAATATAAAATCCTTGGAACTGTCGGCAGCCCAATCACGGCCCGCCGGTTCGGAAGGAAACGCTGGCGGAAACATGAGTGTTTTGATCTCCGCCGATACATATTGGAAATAATATGCGCAATGCTTTTAAAATTAAAATTACGCCGCAAAAAATAAATTTCTATTTTTTCTTGTCAATAATAACAATAATTATTATCATACTGTTTTTAATCTCTTTATTTTTGTATAAAAACTTTTATCAAACCATTACGCAATCCGAAGAGGTGTTGATTTTGCGGGGACAGTTGGCTTTTGAAACTATTGATATAAATAAATTCGAAGAGGTTATAGAAAAAATAAAACAAAAAACCGCTTCCCGCGAACCGGGAAGCGTCAATAATCCCTTTGATTAATTTGGCGACTAAGTCGCCTTTAATATTTGGGCGCCATGCGGCGCAATTTTTTTATAATCGGCGGCAGAATTTTTATCACTCTTTTTATTTCCGCCTCGGTTGTATGTTTGCCTAACGTAAATCTTAGGGAATGGTGGGCGATTTCTTGTTTTATCCCCATGGCCAAAAGAACATGCGACGGCTTCAAACTGCCGGAAGCGCAAGCCGAACCCGTGGAAACAGCCACGCCGGCTAAATCCAAAGCGATTAAAATAGACTCCCCTTCCGCTCCAATGATGGAAAAATGCGCATGCGACGGCGTGGCTATCTGCCGATCTGTATTTAAAACAACATGGGGAATATTTTTCATCACGCCGTCAACCAATATGTCGCGCAGACGCGCGATTTTTAAGTTATTCGCTTTATTAATTTTACTTAACAATTCAATTGCCGCGCCCAAACCGACAATTCCGGAAACATTTAAAGTGCCGCTTCTTAAATTTTTCTCATGATGGCCGCCTGTTTGCAAGGCTTTAAGGGGCACGCCGGATTTGACGTAGAGCGCGCCAACGCCCTTTGGACCGTAAATTTTATGGCCAGACAAGCTCAAAAGGTCAACATAATTCCACTTCACGTCGCAGTTTAAGAAATTTAGAGCTTGCGTGGCGTCGGTATGAAAATAAATCGGCTGCTTTCCCTTCTCATTTATTTTCCTGATAATTTTTCCTATTTCTTTTATCGGCTGAATACTGCCAACTTCGCTGTTAACATACATAACGGAAACCAAAACCGTATTGTCTTTGATTGACTGCTTGAATTTTTCAATATCAACAACCCCGTTTGACTTAACGGGCAGATATGTAACCTCCGCTCCTTCTTTCGCCAATTCCGCGCACGGCTCCAATACCGCCGGATGCTCAATTCGTGAAGTTATGATATGCGGCTTTTCAACGCCTTTTTTTAATAAGGTCCGAACAGCGCCCTTGATGGCCAAATTATTGGATTCGGTCGCGCCGGAGGTGAAAATCACTTCGTCAATTTCACAATTTAAAAAGCGAGCGACTTGTTCCCGCGCCTTATCAACGCCGGCCATTGCAACTTGGCCGAAAGTATGGATAGAAGAAGGATTGCCGAAATTCTTGCTGAAATACGGCATCATGGAGGCCAAAACTTTTTTGTCTACCGGCGTGGTAGCGCTATGGTCAAGATATATGCGTTTCATAAATAAAAAAATCTAATTTCTAAATTAATTTCTAATAAATTTTCAAATGTCCAATTCTATAATTTCTAAATTTAGCATTAGACATTTATTGGAGATTAGACATTGGGATTTAGAAATTTTTATGCTCGGATTTCATATTTTTATTTTTAATATTTATAATACAGCTCTTACCTCCTTCACTTCCTTCACCGCCCTCTTTATCTCCGCCCCTATCCCCCGTTTAAGCGTTATTTGCGACATAGGGCAATGAGCGCAATGGCCGACCAATTTCACTTTTAAAACCCCGTTTTTTTCGTCAAAATCTACAAATTCAACATCCCCACCATCCATTTGTAAGGACGGTCTTATTTTGTCCAAAACCTTGTTTATTTTATTGATTATTTTATTTTTCATATTTTTCCACCTCTCCTTGCTTTTGTAATTCTCAATCGCCCTGGTGAGCGCTTCTAGCCCGAGCATTGAACAATGAATTTTAACTGGCGGCAATCCGCCCAAATCTTTAACTATGTCATCTTTTTTGACTTTAAGCGCTTCGTCAACCGTCATACCTTTGACATGGTCGGTTAGGGCGGAAGAAACCGCAATCGCCGCCGCGCACCCCAGCGTCTCAAACTTAATATCGGATATATAGTTTTCTTGTTTTCTTGTTTTCTTGATTTTTAAGTACATCTTCATAATATCCCCGCAAACCGGATTACCCGCCTGCCCGACCGCGTCGGCATTTTTAATTTTACCCTGATTATGAGGATGCTGAAAATGTCTCATTACTTGTTTTGAGTATAACATACAATATAATGCTAATCTACAAATATACGCGAATACTACAAATTACGAATGTGTGAATTGATTTAATTCGTAATATTCGCATGCCAATTTGTATTATTCGTATTACATATTAGTTAATATATTGTCACCGGCGTCCCAACTTCTGTCCAGTCATACAAAGTTTTAGCAGGTCCGATTCCCAATCGAATACAGCCGTGCGAAACCGGAATTCCCAAATGATCAGCGCCTTCGCGATAGCCGCTGGGCCAATACGGCAATTCATGAATGCCGAATTTTCCCCCGGCCATGCCCATCCAGTATGGCATCCATAAACCGTATGACCGCGACCATGCCTTAATCGCCTTGTTTTCTACTTTAAAATCGCCTTGAAACGTCGGCATACTCGCTTTGCCGGTTGAAACCTTAAACTTTCCCAATCTCACTTCGCCTAAAAAATAGCTTAATTCCTGATTGCTCGTGTTAATCTCAATTCTTTTTTGCAACTTTGCGCCATTGCCGTTCAGGGGATTAAAGCCGGCGGCAATCTCCTCGCCGTCTTTGTGGCCATCGCCATCCGTGTCGGGATTGGTCAAGTCAGAATGAAAATTCAATTCCATACGGTCCGACAAACCGTCGCTGTCGTAATCATTGTCCTCAAGTTTTACCACGGCCGGATTATGCGGTGAATAATCGCTGTTTAATTCTTCCCAGTCGCCGTAACCGTCGCCGTCAGTATCAGCGTTGCTTGGATCTGTTTTGTAAATTTTTATTTCATCAATATCCGACACGCCATCAGCGTCCTTATCGGGCAAGCCATTGGCTAAAACAGAAGCGCCCGTCAAAAATAACAAAAAAATGGCGATAGCAACGACCTTCATATCAAATCGCTTAACTTAATGCCACTTAAAGCGGCAATAACGGTTGATTGAACTTTTTTTAAAATCAAAGGCACGCCACAGTCGCATTTGATATTGCAAAAAATCTTGCCTTTACCGCTTACGCAGTGGAAGGGAGAAACTTCCCCCTCAACAGCGTTTATCACGTCCAAAGCGGTAATATGAGACGGGTGACGGACAAGTTTATATCCCCCACTTACCCCCTTCCTCGCTTTTACTAATTTTTTTTTCTTAAAACAAGAGAACAATCTTTCCAGATATTTTTGGGATATTTTGGCTTGCCGGGCAATTTCGGGCAAAGAGATGTTGCTCTTGCGCCAATTTTGCGCCAAAATTATCATGGCCCGCAGGCCGTAGGTTGTTCGCGTTGAAAACTTCATAACTCCTTTTTGTCATTCCCGCGCAAGCGGGAATCCAGGAATTAAATATAACTAATTCTCTAATAACTAATCCCTACTGAAATAGTGGGTATTTATAGTATATCATATATAAAGTTTGCGTCAAGCCCTTGACCCCGTTAGAAATATTGCTGGTTATTTACGTTTTTATCTGACAAAATAAAGATTGACTAAATTAACCTTTGCCATGTTAAATATTAAAATTTCTAACGGGGTTGACACCCATATATTAATTTTGTTATATTGGAGTAAGTTAAAAATTAACGAAATTAGATTGATGATACTCGCCGCATTTTAAATCGAAAATCGGCAATCGAAAATCTAAAATATCTTGTATGGCAACAAAAAAATCAGCCGGTTCCACAGGTCTGGGCCGCGATTCGCGAAGCCAACGTTTAGGCGTTAAATTATACGACGGCGAATACGCCAAGGCCGGCGCTATTTTAATCCGCCAGAGGGGTACAAAATACCACCCCGGAACCAATGTTAAGAGGGGCAAAGATGATACTCTTTTTGCCACTCTTGCCGGCTTTGTTAAATTTTCCAGCCGAAAACTGCGAAAATTCAACAATCATCTCAAAGTTGCGACGATTGTGAACGTTTTGCCGTCGCAGAAATAAACATAGACTACAGAAAACAGACGACAGATAACAGATAAAAAAACGGGGCAAAAGCCCGTTTTTTTTGTTACTCAGACTGTCCGAAAACTGTGTTTTTTGTCATCCTCGGGCTTGACCCGGGAATCCAGGATGGTGATATATCAGACAAATTCTGGATTCCTCCCGCCGACGGCGGGACGGGAATGACGAGAAAAGAGTTCTCGGACAGTCTGAGGGGGATTTTTATTTGTTTACCACGGCCTTAAACCCCCTTTACCCCGTTAAATAATGAAAACATTTAACAGGATGAATCCCCCTTATGCAAGGGGGACTTACGTTTCAAACACGCTCTCACAAACTCCGCAAACAGCGGATGCGGGGCGAGGGGGCGGGAAATGTATTCGGGATGGAATTGAGTGCCGATGAAAAACGGATGGTTGGTGATTTCCACGGCCTCCACGATGCGGCCGTCAGGCGAAGTCCCGCAGATTTTCAAGCCGGCTTTTTCATATTGCTCGCGAAAAGCGTTGTTAAATTCGTATCTGTGCCTATGCCGTTCGGAAATTATCCCCTCTTGACCGAACCTTTTATAAGCTTTCGCGAGATGTGTGTCGGCCGTGATTTTACAGGGCCAACCGCCGAGTCGGATCGTTCCGCCGTACTGCTTCTTGGCTAAAAGTTCTTTTTGGCCGGGCATAATATGGATAACCGGATATTTTGTTTTAGAATTGACCTCCTCGGAATTGGCGTCTTTGAATTTCAAAACATTGCGCGCGAATTCAATGACCGCCATCTGCATGCCGTAGCAAAGCCCAAAATAAGGCACTTTGTTTTTCCGGCAATATTCAATCGTCTTTATTTTTCCTTCGGCGCCACGCGCCCCCCAGCCCTGCGGCACGATTATGCCGTCAAATTTTTTCAAGCCCACGGTTCCTTTTTTTTCTATTTCCTCGGTGTTAATCCAATTCATTTTTACCTTGCAGCCGTTAGCCGCGCCGCCGTGTTTCAGCGCTTCAATAACCGAAATGTAAGAATCGGAAAGAGTAAAATCGCCGGTGGAAAAATACTTGCCGACAATGCCGACGTTTATTTCTTTTTTGGCGTTGTTCATCCTTGCCACCATTTTCCGCCAATCAATCAAATCTTTTTTTCTTTTTTTTAGGCCGAATTTTTTTAAAATATTGTCCCCCAATCCGTCGCGTTCAAAATTTATCGGCACTTCGTAAATTGACTTAACGTCCGGCGCCGAAATCACATCCTCTCGCGCTACGTTACAAAAAATGGCAATTTTCTTCCGTCTTGGCTCGTCTATATTAATAACCGAACGGGCGATGATAAAGTCGGGTTGTATCCCCGCATTGTTCAAACTGCGAACCGCGTGTTGAGTCGGCTTGGTTTTCATTTCCCCAATTTTCGCCGGCACGGGCAGATAACTCACCATGACAAACAAAACATTCTCCGGTTTTTCCAAGTGCATGTAGCGGGCGGCTTCCAAAAAAAGCAAATTCTCGTATTCGCCGACCGTGCCGCCGATTTCAATCACCATTATTTCCGCTTCGGTTTTCTTAACCGCTCTTTCAATGCGCTCCCGGACCTCAATGGGAATATGCGGCACCACTTGGACGCATTTACCGCCATATTCAAGATTTCTTTCTTTCTGAATCACTGATTGGTAGACCCGGCCGGTGGTCATGTAATTTTCGCGATAAATGTTTTTATTTAAAAATCTTTCGTAATTGCCGATGTCCTGGTCGGTTTCGTCCCCGTCTTCGGTCACGAACACTTCGCCGTGTTCCAAGGGGTTCATGGTGCCGGCATCCACATTAACATAGGGATCTATTTTAATGCAGCTTGTGTTGTAGCCCTTACTTGCCAAAATACGGGCAATGGAAGCCGTCGTAATCCCCTTCCCCACGCCCGACATAACTCCCCCGACCACAAAAATATATTTGGTCGGTATTTTTTTCTTCTTTTTCATAAATTCTCTACAAAATTACGAATTTTTTACGAAAATACTAATTCGTACTTTCGTACCTTTTCGTAATTTCGTAGCCATTTTACTTCCTTACTTTTTACTTCATGCCTAATACCTCCATCGCTTTCTCCATCTGCGGGTCCTTATCGGCATTATAATCCTCATCGGTCATTTCCACAACAACGTCCGGCTCAATTCCTGTTTCGTTGATGTAGCTTCCTTTGGGCGTAAGCCATTTGGCAACCGTAATTTTAACAGACGAACCGTCCGTGAAAGAATCCATGGCTTGCACTGAACCCTTGCCGAACGTTTTTTCGCCTATAATTGCGGCCTTGCCGTAATCCTTAAGCGCGCCGGCCACGATTTCCGAAGCCGAGGCGCTTCCTTTATTAACCAACACAACCGTCTTATAGTCTTTCAACCTGGCCCGGCCCCGCGCCTCGTAATCAATCTTTTTGTCCTCGCTGAATTTTTCCGCTACCACTATGCCTTTGTCAATCCACTCACTGGTTACGTCAATCGCCGCGTCCAAATAGCCGCCCGGATTGTTGCGTAAATCCAAAATTATTCCTTTCGGATTTTTCTCTAAAATTTTGATAACTTCGTTATTGAATAAATCAACCGTATCGCCGCCGAAGTCGGAAATTTTAACAACATAAACGCCGTCCTTTTCTTCCGCTTTCACGCTTTTGACCACGATAGTGGCGCGGGTTATAATTACATCCTTGGCCTTTTCCATGCCGTCATGCGAGATGGTTAAAGTAACCGTCGTGCCGCGCGATCCCCGTATTTTCCTGACAGCCTCGTCCACGGCCATATCAGCGGTTGATTCGCCGTCAATCGCGTAAATTTTGTCGCCCGCCTTCAAGCCGGCTTCTTCGGCGGGCGTACCGGGAAGCGGAGCGATAATTGATAAAATGTCGTTTCTAATGCCGATTTCCGCGCCAATTCCCTCAAAAGTGCCGGCCAGTTCTTCCTCAAATTCGCGGGACATCTTCGGATCCAAAAATACCGTATACGGATCGCCGGCCGCCGCCACCATTCCTTTTACGGCGCCGTAAAAAAGCTCCTTCTCGTTTAATTTGTCCTTATCAACATATTCTCTTTTTAACGTATCCCAAACGTCCCAAAATAAACTGAAATTAACGTCTTGAGTTAAAATGTCTTTTTGGGGCTGGCTGTACTTTCCCAAAACTTTTCCCAAATATACGGCTTCCTTTTTGGCCAATTCCTTGATAACTTCATTTTTACCCGGCAAATACAAGCCCGCGCCAAAACTCGCGGCCAATAAAATTATTAATAACGCCGTCAATCCAACGCGCCGCCATGTTTTATTCTTTTTTTCTTGGATTACATACATCCCGTTAGAAGCAGATCGCGATCAAATAAATTACTCTGCGTATATTATATTTAACTTTATTTTATGTAAATTCTATTTTTCTGTATTACCCGTAAAGCGATCGCGGCTTCTAACGGGATACATGCGCCTTATTTTATATTTTAACAAATACTTTTATAATTGACAATTGGTATAAATAAGGTACAATATAGATATAAAATGTCTAAATTTATCATCCAAGGGCAAGTAAAGTTGTCCGGCGAAATAGAAGTAAGGGGCGCCAAGAACGCGGCTTTAAAAATCATTCCAGCCGCTATTTTGTCGCGCGAAAAAATAACCATCAACAATTTGCCGAATATTGAAGATATTAATCGTTCTCTTGAATTGGTGGAAGATTTGGGAGGGTATGTTCGGCACGGCAAAAATAGCTGTGAAATAGAAGTGGCGGAATTAACTAAAAATGAACTTGACCATAAATTCGCCAATAAACTGCGCGCTTCCATTATGTTTGTCGGCCCGATGCTCGCCCGCCTGGGCGAAATCAGATTCCCCCATCCCGGCGGCTGCGTTATCGGCGCCGGAGCGCGGCCGATTGATTTATTTCTGGAAGGCTTTAAGGCAATGGGTGTTGAAATTGCGGAAAGCGAGGGCTTCTATCATCTTAAAGCAAAAAATCTAAGGGGATGCGAATATTTTTTTACAACCGTAAGCGTCACCGGCACGGAAAGCTTGATGATGACGGCAGTCTTGGCCCAAGGAACAACAATTTTGAAGAACTGCGCCATGGAGCCGGAAATTGAAGTGCTGGCTGATTATTTTAACAGGCAAGGAGCGAAAATCAAAGGAGCCGGCACGCCCACCATAACGATTGAAGGCGTAGAGAGCGTCAAAGCCGGCGAATTTAACATAATTCCCGACCGCATTGAAACCGGCACTTTCGCCATTATGGCCGCCGCCGCCAAATCCGAAATAAATATCACTAGGTGCAACCCCCGCCATATTGAAGCGCTTTTAAGCGTGTTTAAAAAACAGGGCGTGATGTTTGAATACGGACAAGATTGGTTAAAAATAAAGCCGGCTGGAAACATAAAAGCTTACGGCATAAAAACCCACGAATATCCCGGTTTTCCAACCGATTTGCAGTCCCCTTATACGGTTTTGGCCACTCAAATTCAAGGTTCGTCTTTAATTCATGAAACCATTTACGACCGGCGCCTGATTTTTACCGACATGCTTATGCAGATGGGCGCCGACATTATCATGTGCGACCCCCACCGCGTAGTCGTCAACGGACCGACTAAATTGCGCGGTCGCCAGCTTGCCAGTCCGGACCTAAGGGCCGGCATCGCCATAATTATCGCCGCCTTAGTCGCTTGCGGCCAAACTGAAATAGACAATATCTACCAAATTGACCGCGGTTACGAGGATATTGACGGGCGCCTGCGGGCGTTAGGGGCGGATATTAAAAGAATTGGCACGCTTTTATGACTCTTCTCACTCGCCGCATTTTATACGTAATTTTTATCATCGCTTTTCTTGTGATTACTCCCTTGGTTATCGCCTATGCTGCCGGTTATAAAATTAAAATTGGAAAAGGCCTAAAGCTTAATTTCAGTTTTCAAAAAACCGGCATGCTTGTTTTGGACAGCCAGCCTCGCGGAGCCAGAATCTACCTCAATGGCGAAGCGCAACAACTGCCGTTTAAAAAATATTTTTTAAGCGAAGAAAGTTACATCGCCACTCCGACCAAAATTAAAAATCTTCTGCCGGAAGAATACGAGGTAAAATTGGAATTAAACGGTTATTGGGATTGGCAAAAAAAGTTAACCGTAAGCGCCGGCGCTTCAACTTACGCCGAAGACGTGTATTTGTTTAAAAATAACTTGCCCGTCAGTTTGGCGTCCGGCCGCGTAAGCCAATCATCTCTTGCGCCGGATAAAAAATATCTTTTAATCGCCGGCGATGATGAAGTGAGCGTATTTGACTTAACTACGGAAGAAAAAATCCGCTTAAGCGGTTTAAGCGCTTGGGGCTCCGAGAAAAAACCCTTGGAAATTTCTTGGTCGCGCGATAGCAATAAATTGTTAATCAACGCAACAATATTCAGCCTCGCAAGTCCCGACGCGCCCGTTCGCCCGGACCCTAAATCGGAAAATATCAAGTGGTCCGGCAATATGATATATTACCTGTCAAGGCCGGCCGGCAAGGATACGGGGCTTATCAGTAGTTTTGATCCGGACACAAAAGAAAATAAAGTTGTTTTCGCCTCCGACCCCGCCTTAATCGGGCAAAACGAAAAAATAACGGATTTTTTAATTAAAAATAAAAATGTTTTTTTTATTGTTCAAAGCGGCGAAAAAATAAAACTTAATATTTCTGAAATAGATTCCCAAAAAATAATAAGGACCATTGACTTGCCGCCGTTTTCCCAATACAGTTTCATAAATCCGGAACACAAATTTATCAATTTATACGACCAGGAACGCCAAACCCTTTATTTAATTGACCCGTTTTCTTATTTTCCGCTGGCGGAAACGATAAACAATATAAAATACAACTCTTGGATTAACGAGGATAAACTTCTTTACGCCAACGATTTTGAAATCTGGCTCTACGGCATTAAAAACAGGAATAAAACATTGCTTACCCGCATAAGTTCGCCGATAGAAAAAGCGCTCTGGCACCCAAGCAATAATTACATAGTCTACGCGACTGAAAACAGCGTTAACACGATTGAATTGGACGACCGCGAAAAAAGAAACACCACCGAGCTTATCAAGCTGGATAAAATTTTTTCGCCCTATCTTAACGCCAGAGGCGATATTTTATATTTTTCCGCAAAAATAGGCAACCAAGAAGGGCTATATAAACTGGCGCTGCAATAAAAAAGCCCCTTGTGTTAACAAAAGGTTTTTAAAAATTTTGTCCGAATTGAATCAAAGCTGCTGCTTCTCCCAGTATTTCTATTAATTCTATTTTGGCAGAATTACATTCCGCCACACATTCTTGGATTGTCAAGTAATTTTTTTGTAAACATTTTTAATTCCCTCCCGATGTCCTTTCTCTCAAAAGCGTATTTCAGGGTGGCTTTCAAATAATTCAGGGGGTCGCCGGTAGTCAGCCATTCACCGCCCTCTATTTTTTTGGCCAAAAATGTCCCTCCGGCTTGAATATAATTTTTTATGGCATCCGCCATCCATAGTTCATTATTCTTGCCCAATTTCGTCTTCTTTAAAATTTCAATTATTTCCTGGTCTAAAATCATTCTACCCGGCACGGCGAGGCGCGAAGGAGCTTCTTTGATGGACGGTTTCTCCACTATATCCTCAATTTCCATCGTGCCTTTTTTTAACTTGACAATGCCGTATTTATCCACCACCTCCCTCGGCACTTCTTGCGCGCCGATCATCAATTTTCCGTTTTTTTCATAGTCATCCGCCATTTGTTTGGCAAAAGATATTTTTGATTTTACCAGATCGTCGCCAAAGGCGTAAATAAACGGCTCATCGTCAACCAGGCTGGCGGCGGATAATACCGGCGTGCCGTTGCCATAAGGGCCTTTTTGCCTGACGTAAACAAAATTGGCCATGTCAGCGATTCTTTTAACGTCTTCCAACAATCGCTCTTTGCCGGCTTTCTTTAATTCTTGCACCAGCGCCCAGTTATAATCAAAATGATCTTCCAACGGCTTTTTGTCCCACTTGGTAACCAGAATGATATCTTCAATGCCGGCTTCCACCAACTCCTCCACCACCAACTGGATAATCGGCTTGTCCACGATGGGAAGCATTTCCTTGGGCATTGATTTGGTGGCCGGCAACAGTCTTGTTCCCGACCCGGCAACCGCCACTATCGCTTTTTTTATTTTTTGAGCCATATTTTTTCTTATTATATTTTACTTTTTAACTTAGTTTATTCCCCACTTTTTTAAATATTTAATCCAAGAAAAAAAATGATGGCGGCTGGCTTTATCGCCTAAAAATTTATACCATGGCTGGCGCGCGCTGGCGCGGTTATGGTTATGTATCACTTTGGCTTCCGGATGATAAATCACTTTCCAATTCTTATTCCAAAAACGCCGGCAGAGATCGGTATCTTCAAAATAAAGAAAAAAACGTTCGTCAAAATGGCCAATTTGTTTTAAAGCTTCCGTCCGGCAAAATAAAAACGATCCCAACAGCCAATCCACCTCCCGCATCGTCTGGCGGTCAAAATCTTTCATTAAAAAACGGCTTAAATCGCCTTGAGCAAACCCCAATAATCCTAATGGCGTGCGGCGGTAAAGGGGCGTAAATAGTCCGTGCCAGCGATAGCAAGAATCCTGCACGGTCCTGTCCGGATTAAACTGCTGCGGCCCTGCCACCCCCACTTCCCTGTTTTTTTCCATAAAATCATGGAGCTTTTTAAATGTGTTTTTAAACACCAAGACGTCAGGATTGGCAATGGCGATATAGGCGCCCAAAGCTTTTTTTATGCCCGCGTTGTTGCCCCCGCCCATGCCCAAATTTCTTTCATTCTGGATAAACCGCGCTTCCGGATACTGCCATTTTAAAATCTCGCCGATACTGTCGTCAGAATTATTGTCAACCACGATAATTTCATATTTTAATCCTTCCAAGTCGGACTCTTTTATTGCTTTGACGCAGTTTAAGGTCAATCCTTTGCTTTTATAATTAACTATAATTACGCTTATGTCCATATAGCCACAGCTTACCAAAAAATAAATCTTTTTGCCACTCGCCAATAAATATCAAGGATCGGATTGGCAAAATATTTTAAAATTGGATTGCTTATTTCCTGAAATAAAACGCGACCGGAAAAATCATCGGCTATTTTATTATCGCCGACCTTGCGTATGGCCGCGGATTCTTTTCTTGCTTTTAATATTCTTTTCCAGCTTTCGCGTTTCAAAAAATAACCGTAAATTTTTATTTTTGTCTTGAACCAACCGCCGACAAGGGAGTAAAAAAGCATTCCCGCCTCCATAAAAATTGCGGCCGGCAGAATTAAAAATAAAGTCGGCAGACGGTAAAAAATAAAAATGGCCAGATATCTGTTTCTTTCCATATAATAAAGCATCTGAATGCTGCGGTCAAAATCGTATTTATGATATGCCACGGACGCAGGCGCCAAAATTATTTTATAGCCGGCCAATTTCGTTTTCCAGCTTATTTCCATATCATCATGATACATATAAAATTCTTCATTGTATCCTCCGATTTTATCCAAAACTTCCTTTTTTATTAAAAACGAGCATCCGCTCGCGTATCCTTTTATTTCCGGGTATCCATTCTTGCCCCCTTTATTAAAGAGCCTGTCCCGCACTGGATGCGGGAAGGGTAGAGGGGATTTTTCCTCTTCCCCATAACAACTCGTAAACCCGAATCCCAAATAATGTATTATGTTCCCCAGGCTGTTTATCTTCGGCCGCTTCCGCTCTTCCTCCGTTTTCGGATATAACAGTATCTTTGACTGGGCAATTCCGGCCCGCGCATCGCTCTTTGCGGCTTTAACCAACTCGCTAAGCCAGGCGGGGTCAAACTTCGTATCCATGTTGGCGATGATAAACAATTCACAGCCGTCTTCCCTTCCTCTTTTTATGCCAACATTATTAGCGGCGGCATAATTGCCCGTTTGTCCGGCAGGCAAGCCATCAGAACGCGGAATAATTATTGCTTCGGGATAAGTTTCTTTCAAATATTCCCGCGTTTCCTTGCTGGAATCATTATCAATAATATAAACGGCATACGATTCTTTGGGGTAATTTTGGGCGCGCAAACTATCGCGGCATTCTTCCAAAAAGTGCCTGGCATAATCCTTATAATTTACCAATATAACAGCAACCTTTTTAAACATTGAATAATAAAATATATTTATTCGCATGTCCCCGTCCCGCCGTCGGCGGGATAGCGCGGGTTCGCGAAGCGAATAACTATGTTTTTGCCCTTGCTTTAAAATTTGCCAATTCTCCCGTCTTTGCCAAAAACGCCCCGATCGGCCATGCCAATTTCAAAATTAGATACTGCCAAGTCGGATGCCATTTTTTAAAATAAACCAGCATGGAATCGCGGAAATACTTTTGCGCCGCTCCTCTTTTTATTTGCGAGAAACTTGTCCCCACCAAATCAACGCACTTTGCCGCAGGCGTGTATATTACTTTCAAGCCGACTTTTTTGGCTCTCTTGCAATAATCAACTTCTTCAAACCACAAAAAATATTTTTCATTCAAAAGGCCGATTCTTTTTAACGTTTCCGTCCGCATCATAAAAAACGAGCCGCGCATTGAATCAACAACCGCTTCCTTGTCATAATTAAAACTTTTGCATAAATACCTGTTTAAAATAAGGGGAAAAAAATGCGGCAATTTAAGAATAATCGCCAATTGGCTTAAGAGCGTCGGAAACCTTCTAATGTGCTGAATCGTTTTGCCGTTCTCGCCAATTAAACGGCAGCTGGCAATGGCCGCTTCCCTGCGCTCGTCCATCCATTCTATCATATTGCGCAAAGTGTCGGGAAAAACCTTCATGTCCGGATTAAGCAGCAAAACGTACCGCGCCTTGCCGATGCATAACCTAAGGACGTGGTTATTGGCGCGGGCAAAACCGACGTTTGTTGAATTGGCAATCAATTTCACGCCGCTGTCAACGTTGCGCGCGAGAGGAGGAATTCCGCCGGAATTAAGGGGATGGATTTTGGAAAATTCGTTCCTGACCATTTTTTCCGTTCCGTCCGTTGAATTATTGTCCACGACAAAAACTTCAAAGCTGAAGTTGCCCCGGCTGGCAAAAAGCGCTTCCAAATTGCTTTTCAATTTATCGCGGACATTCCACGAAACTATGATGATTGATAAGTCCATATCAACGGCTGATAAATAAATCGTATTTTATTTTTTGCAGAGCTGTATATGCGATATTATACAGACTCATCTTGTGGCGCCAGAGCAACCGCAGAAATTTAAGAACGAATTCCGGTTGGCTGGCGGCAAACTCGTTTCTGATCTTTTTTTTGAATTCATTTCGGACTTGATTGGCATTGCCGGAATGGCTATTGCCATGCACTCGATATCTGAAACCAATCTCATGCAGAACCCTCGCTTTTATTCCTTCATCCAGGCAACGCATCCAAAAAGACCAATCAGCATAAACAGAAACACCATCAATCTTTTCTTCCCGCCAACGCACCCTATCAAAAACCCTTCTTTTAAAAACCGCGTGGCCGGACATAGAACAATAAAGAAGCAATTCCGGACCAAAGGAACATCTAAACTTTCTGATTTTTTGGCCAGCGGCGGTTATATCAAAGTAATCGCACCCGACAACTTCAGTTTCCCCATCGCGGAATAATGCCATCATTTTCGGTATGACTCCGGGAGTTAGAGGATCTTCGGCCGAAATCGCCAGCAAATATTCTTCCTGACATTGGTCTACTGCAAAATTTAATGCCCCTATCATGCCTAAATTTTCCTTGAGCGCGTAAAGCCTTACCGGGTATCGCTTACAAATTTCTACGCTATTATCGCTTGAATTATTATCAATTACGGAAACTCTTACGCCCTCGCCCTGCGCCAGCGCCGATCTTATTCCTTCCTCCAGCCATTGAGCTTTATTGTAAGAAATTAAAAATATGTCTAACATGTTTTTTGAAACGGAACAATTCCCAGTACTGGGTGAGTAAAAATGGTTCAAATAACAAAACGTAAGCAAAGGTCGCTATTTCTCTAATAATTACGACTGTCTTACTTTTTGCCGTTAGCGAACGCCAATGTTTTAGATAAATAATCCGTTGATTTAAGAATGACCATTCTTTAATCTTTTTGCTCTTATTTTTTCTGGCTTTGAAGGCATTTACCCAGCCCCCTCCGGCCGCTCGCGCGGTCCGGTTATGATAAACTATTGCCTTTGCGGCCAATCTCGATTTATAACCAGACAAATACAACCGATAAGCCAGATCACAATCTTCTTTATACATAAACATTCTTTCATCAAAAAAACCAAATTTATCTTTAATTTTTTCCAAAGCCGATACGCGATAAAACGCGGCCGCGCCCGAAGGTCCGAATATTTTCGCTTTGTCATGCTGACCGACGTCATTTTCGCCTTGGCCCAAATCCTTAAACTGCAGGCCCGCCGATTTAATAAGACCGACGGTATCAATAATATTTATCTTATTTCCCCTTTCAAAATCCCAACAATAAATCTTCGGTGATACCGATCCAAGTCTTGCGTCATCCATGGCCGCAACCATCTTTTCTATCGCGTCTTCATTTATTATGGTATCCGGATTGATAGTTAAAAAATATTCCGCGCCCGTCCGTACCGCCTTGTTTATCATTTTATTGTAAGCGCGCGCGAATCCTAAATTTTTTCCCGCCCGTTCAAAATCAACATCAGAAAAATTATTTTTTATGTAACGAGCGTTTTCATTGTCCTCTTCTTCCGTATTGTCAATGGCCAAAATTTTATAATCAGCTTCGCTCCGCTCGGCCGCCTTGACAAGGCTTGGTAAAAAATACGGCAAATACTTTGCCGTAGATTCTCCGTAAGTTATAAAACCAATCGCCAGTTTCGGCATATTTTATACTATTAATTTATCCTGCAATTTTTCTTTGGCCAAAACCTGCGCCCGAAGCAGGCTGTCAAAAGTGCCGGCGTCGATCCATTCGCCGTTTACAATCGCGACCTCCAATTTCCCTTTTTTAAGGTAAATTTTGTTAACATCGGTTATCTCCAGTTCGCCTCGGCCGCTTGGCTTCAAATTTTTCGCGATTTCCACAACTTGATTGTCGTAAACGTATAAACCCGTAACGGCATAATCGCTTAAAAATTCTTTTGGTTTCTCCATAATTTTCTCGGCCTTCATGTTTTTGTCAAATTTTACCACGCCGAATCTTTCTGGATCATACACTTTTTTGGCGAATATTTTTGCTCCCCTTTTGAACTTTTTTATTTCCTCGCTTAAATCATCTTCAAAAATATTGTCGCCCAATATAAGAGTAACGTCATCCTGATCTACAAAATTTTCGCCGATTATAAAAGCCTCGGCAATGCCGGCCGGCTTGTCCTGTATTTCATAAGTGAATTTTACGCCGAATTCCTTGCCGCTTCCCAGCAAATTTAAATAATCTCCCGCTCTTTCCGGCGCCACAATTATTAAAATTTCCTTAATGCCGGCCTTAATCAATGTGTTTAACGGATAATAAATCATCGGCCGATTATAAACCGGCAATAATTGTTTGCTTGTTACTTTTGTGCAAGGCCTTAGCCTTGTAGCCGCCCCCCCCGATAAAATAATTCCACGCATAAATTAATTCGTCATTCTGAGGGAGCGTCGGCGACCGAAGAATCCCGGGATCCTTCGCTACGCTCAGGATGACAACTGTTTAAGTATTCCCTTAACGCCTCCCTGAAATCCCTCATCGGCTCCAGTTTTGTATTCAAAAGCACTGAATACTTCGGCCTTTTCGCCGGACGGGGAAATTTATCTGCCGGCACGGGATTAACTTTAATGCTGACGCCGGCGATTTTAAATAATTCCTTGGCCGCCCGATACCAAGTGCATGGCTCGGAATTAGTTATATGGTATATGCCGTAACCGGCGTTATTGTCAATTAATTCTTTGGTCGCTTTCGCCAAATCGGGAGTATAGGTGAAACAACTCGTCTCGTCATTTATAACGTCTATTTCGTTTTTTTCTTTTGCCAATTTCAACATAATCTCAAAAAAACTCGGCTTTGCCAGCTCACTTTCCCCTTTGGGGCCAAAAAGCTTTGAGGTTCTGATTAAATACCACTTCAATCCTTTGCCGGACAACTTAATTATTTGGAGTTCGCCTATTAATTTAGTCTGGCCGTATTTATTTACCGGCCTTGGCTCATCGTCTTCCATAAAACCCCCCTGTTGTTTTATTTCCTTAACAGTTTTGTTGTGGTGATGCGCGTGTCCGCCAAAAACATAATCGGAAGAATAGTGGACTAAAACAGCGCCGCTATCTATCGCCGCTTGCGCCAAGATGGCGGGAGCTTCGCCATTTATTCTTTTGGCCAGCTCAAATTCGCCTGTGCCGAGCGTAGCCGAAGCATCTTCGCTCGCCTCGCACTTGTCAACCGCGTTATAAGCGGCGGCGTTGATTATGGCGTTCGGTTTTATGTCTTTAATTTTTTTAAAAACCAAAGTCCTGTCCGTTATGTCTATTTCTCCCTTATCCCAGCCGATAACTTCATTGCCAGTCGCAAAAACCTTTATTAATTGCTGGCCCAAATTGCCCTTCGCGCCTAAAATTAATATTTTCATAAAACTTTTTCATTTTTTACTTTTTTTCTTTCAACTTTCCCCACCACTCCTCATTATTTTTATACCATTCTGCCGTCTTTTTAAGCCCTTCCTTAAAATCCATTTGTGGCGACCAGCCAAGTTCGTTTCGCGCTCTGGAAAAATCCATGGCGTAGCGAAAGTCATGTCCCGGCCGATCGGCAACGTATTCAATCATTTCTTCGCCCTTTCCCATCAACTCCAAAATCATCTTAATTAAGTCTATATTGGTTATTTCGTTTCCTCCGCCCAGACAGTAGGTCTCGCCAATTTTTCCTTTTTTAATAACCGCTTCCACGCCGACGTTGTGGTCGTCAACAAAAATCCAGTCGCGGATATTTTTTCCCTCCCCGTAAACCGACACTTTCTTGCCTTTAATTAGATTGGTGATAAACAGAGGGATAATTTTTTCCGGAAACTGGCAAAGGCCGTAATTATTAGTGCAGTTGGAAATAGTAATCGGCAACTTGTGCGTATGAAAATAAGCGCGGACAAGATGGTCGGAGGCCGCCTTGGAAGCGCTGTATGGGCTGCGCGGGTCGTAGGGCGTCTGCTCGTTGAATTTCGGATCATGCGGGCCAAGCGCGCCAAAAACTTCGTCCGTGGAAATATGATGGAATCTTACTTTGCCGTTATTTTTCGCCGCGTCCAATAAAACTCTCGTGCCTTCCACATTCGTCCTGATAAAATCAAAACTGTCCGCGATGGAACGGTCAACATGCGATTCAGCCGCGAAATGAACAATTAAATCAACATTTTTAATTAAATAGTTTACTAACCCGATGTCGCAAATGTCGCCTTTGATGAATTTGTAATTTTTGTTTCCCTCGACATCTTTTAGATTTTCCAAATTCCCCGCATAAGTCAAAATATCCAAATTGATGATTTTATCGTCCGGATATTTTTTAAGCCAATAATGTATGAAGTTTGAACCGATAAAACCAGCCCCTCCCGTGATTAACACTCTGGACATAAATCAAATTTTTTATATTTTATTTTTTATTTTCCTTATTGCCTCTTCGGCCTCACCGTCGCCATATTTTCCCTGCGGCCAAAGTTTCAGTCCGTCGCCTTCCGCGCGCGACATGATATGAAAATGAAGGTGCGGAATAATTTGGCCCGCCACCGGATCATTATTAACCCCTATATTATATCCCTTTGCGCCCAATCCTTCCTTTACGGCCTTGCCGATTTTTTTTACGGTCTTAATAACTTCACACAATTCTTTTTCCGGAATTTCTTCCATGTTAACATAATGCTTCTTTGGTATAACCAAAGTATGGCCGTAATTCACCGGAGAAATGTCCAAAAACGCCAAAGTATGCCTGTCTTCATAAACTTTATAGCTTGGCAACTCGCCTTTGACTATTTTACAAAATATGCAGTCCATGTTTCTTTTGTCATTCCCGCGAAGGCGGGAATCCAGAAATTTTAAAGCAGAACATGGATTCCCGCCTTCGCGGGAATGACAGGAAAGGGATATTTTTATAAATTTTTCTCAAACCTCAATTTATAAACTTACTGACTAACCCTGGATGCCGGCCGGCCTACAGGACAGGCAGGCTCGTAGGCTGGCATGACAACTAAGATTACGCGATTTTATACGGCGAATCCTCGCGCGCCTCCCATCTTATTTCATCCACTTCCTCTTTTTTGCCTTCCCCGCGATACAGCTTATCCGGCAAATTCAGGCAATAAGCGTCCTTATCGCCGATCGCTTTATAGCCGTGCACCACTCCCGGCGGCACAATAACCATAATCGGATTGTTTTCGTCAACCTCCATTTTCATATATTCGCCGCTGGTCCCGCTCCCCTCTCGGGCGTCCCAAAGATGCAGATCAAAATTTCCCGGTCCGACAAAAACAAAGCAATCCGATTGGTTCGCGTGTTCATGCGGTCCGCGAATAACGCCCGGTTTTGTCGCGCTCACATAAACCATAAGCGGCTTATAATTAATTTCATCTTCCCTGTAAATCTCCGCCAGCCAGCCTCGACCATCCTCATATTTATCAAGTTTTTTTATAATCACGCCCTTTATCATTTTATATAACTATCAACCTCTCTGTAATTTTCTTTAGGGCTTCTTCCGCCTCGCCTTCCGCGTATCCGCCTTGCGGCCATCTGCCCAAACCGTCGCCTTCTTTCCTGGGAACAACATGAAAGTGGACATGGGGAACGTGCTGGTTAGCGGCGTCCTTGTTGTCAAGAAAAATGCTATAACCCTTGACGCCCAATCCCTCCATCATGGCCTTGCCGATTTTTTTCATGACAACGACCATGGCGCACAATTCATTATCGGTCAAATTTTCCATATCAACCGCGTGCCTTCTGGGAGCGACCACGGCATGCCCCGGGCTTATGGGCAGGATATCAAAAAATGCCAAGACCTTAGCGTCTTCATAAACTTTGTAGCTCGAAATTTCTCCGGCCACAATTTTGCAAAAAATGCAATCCTCCATAGAAATTTTAGATTTTAGATTTTAGATTTTAGATTTATTTCTAAAATAACCAAACCTAAAATATAATTATATTTTACTTTTATTAAAAGGCGTTACTAATAATACTATACCAATAATAAGCCAAAAAATCAACACCCAATTTATATTTACATAAGCCAGAACAATGCCTGGCCATACTATCTCTAAAATTGAAAAAATCAATAAAGCGCCGGATAAGACGTAAAATAATTCACGGAAAATGGATGGTAAATTTAAAAATTTATTCATTTGAGCATTTATTGAAAATTGAAAATTTTTTCCCGCAAGCTCCTTCCCTCCAACTCCACCCTTATCTCCCCTATTTCCAAGTTATCTTCAATTCCATCATCAGTGCGCAACCCGGGAATGGAAATTAAAAAATTATATTCCCCTTTTTCGCGATAGGCGTTGGAGATATTAAAATCAGCCTCGGCTGTTTTCCAGCCATCTTCTTCTCGCGGTTTTTTGTAATTTGCTAAAACATAACTTACCCCCTCATCGTCAATATCCGTGTTCCCGTCTATTTTTTTAAAAGCGGGGTTTATCAAACTGCTTGAAGCAAAACTGAATACGCCGTCGCCCGCTATTATTACATCATCATTTTCCAATTCAATTTTTTTTACTCCACCGCCGATGTCCGCGTTAAATTGTTTATAAGTCTTGTCAATCGCCAACTTCTTATCACCGATTTTTATGTCCTGCAGGCGCGCCGGATTGATGGTTTGCGCGCTGATAGTTTTTCCGTCGGTGTAAAGTGAAATGTTTTGGCCGCCACCGTCCGCCAGCCAAATCTTATTCAAAAATGACAATTTTTGCTGTTTGGTTGTTATGTTTTTGGTAATAATATCGTCGTTAACTTTCAATTCAATCTTATAATCCCCTTCCGCCAAACCGGGAATACTTAATTTTAACTTCCTCGCCGCGCTTTCCACCCCATCTGCCACCTGCCCTGAGCCTGCCGAAGGAGCCTGCCCTGAGCTTGCCGAAGGGTCATCGTCCAAATGCCGACTGGTGACCAATTCATTGTCGCGATATAAATTCAAATCAATCGCGTCGCTGTCTTTATTTTCGTTCAAATCAAAAAATTCAAATTCAAAATCCAAATCTTCGTTCTTTATATAAGTTAAAATTTGATATGGTCCGCGAAGAGGATGGTCTATGTTAACGCCATTTTCCGCCGGCTTATAATTAAGTAAGCGAAAATCGGATTTTAAACTATAATTATACAAAGCGATTTCGTTCCGCGCCGGCAAATTATTCAAAAATTCTCCCACACTTCCGTATTTTTTGTTTCTTTGCAACAAAATAACGCTATTTTCTTTGATAACATTCCACTTGCCGGCCAATTCGTCAATGATTTTATTTTCAATCGGCTTCAAATTATAACGCCAAATCGTTTTGTCAGCCAAAACACCGGCTTCAATAATTGGCAATACCCCCTTTGTAAAAGGCCCGTCTCGCCGTAGTGAAGCCGAGGCGGAGGGGTTGGGGGGATTTTCTTTATATTTCAAAACCAATTTCGCTTTTTCAAATCTCCTCGGCGTCCTTAATGAAAAATAAACCGGATCGCCCACGATATTTACCCCCTTTAATCCCGCCGACGGCGGGATGGGGTTGAGGGGATTTTCTTCTTCACCCTCCTTGTAAAGGGGGGTAAGGGGTGTTTGCACCTTCTCCTCCGGCGTCAGCTTGCCGATAAAAAAATTATCATCCCCCGGCTCCCATTCATAGCTTATCTTTCCGCCCGGCACCACCGCCATATACAAAAGCCAGCCGATAATAACAGCTAAAACTACCCACAAAAATATTCTTATTCGTATTACCCCCTTTGTATAAAGGGGCCTACCTGTCCGGCCTGCCTGTCCGATAGGCAGGTAGGCAGGGTTAGAGGGATTTGTTCGCATAATAAGTAGGGGCGGCTCTTGCGGCCGCCCTCATAGATAACCGCGATAACCCATGTAGGGGCAGCACTAGACCTGCCCCTACAATTTATATTACTATTTTTTCCCAAAAAAACAACCGGCGTCATGGCTGACGCCGGCTGATAGTTTTTTTTCCTGTCAATTCCGCCCAGTGGGTTTTAGGCCGCAACCCCCCTATCAATACGTTTTAGTATTGTTTATCTTTTAGTTTTTATATATTGAGACCTGAGAAAAACCCATTTCTTGTCATCCTGACCCCGCGCTTGATGCGGGGGAAGGATCTATAATACGTGAATATTGCGTTAAAACGGCTATTATAGATTCTTCATTTCGCTTCGCTACATTTAGAATGACAGAAAAGGGGGGTTTTTCTCAGGTCTCATATTATATAAAGCATGAACGTCATTCTCGTCTACATCACCAACCCGACAAAATTGGATGAAAAAGGAGATTAAATAACAGGTTAATTTTATTGACATTTATTCTATTATCATTCTATACTTTAAATAAATATATCATTCGCATGTTCGCAGTATTCGCATACTCATTCGCAACATTCGCATTATACTATGGACAATCATAACCACCTGAAAGGGAAAATGCTTCTTGTCGTTAATACCGGCTCAATTAAAAAAAGATTCATCTTCCAAAAATTAAAAAAACTGGAATTGAACGTCCTTATTTTGAACAAGGAAAAAAACTGGGCGAGCGCTTACGCTGACGGCTGGATTTTTGCCGACACTTATAATCATCAAGAGGCGATACAAAATATAAAAGTTTTTCTGGCCAATAATCCAAACGCGAAAATAGACGGCGCCATAACTTTTTGGGAAGACGACATTCCTCTTTTGGCTAAAATTTGCCGCGAATTCAAGCTTGTCGGCAACTCCGTGGAGGCGGCAATTAATACTCGCGACAAGTTCAAAATACAGAAAATTTTTAAAAACTGCGGCCAACCGCACATTAAAGAGCATCTTTTAAAAACAAAAGCCGACCTTGATTTGGCCATGAAAAATATCGGTTTTCCGGCTATTATTAAACCTGTCTACGGCGCGGACAGCCAATTTGTCGTTTATGCGGCAAACGAAGAAGAAGCAAAAGACGCTTATAATTACGTGCGCAAAAATTGTTCTCCCGAATACGACCCGATTTATAAATATAATAAAAATCTTTTTGTTTATCAGGAATTCGTTGACGGGCATGAATTCAGCTTGGAAGGATATTGCCAGCACGGCGTGCCGCATATCGCCGGCATTCATGAAAAAACGGCAATGGAACTTCCATTTTTCATGGAAACCGGCGACTATATTCCGCCCCGCATAAACGAAGAACAGAAAGATCATCTTATCCGCGCGACCGAAGCCGCCTTGATTGTCACGGGAGTAAAGGACAGCTTATTTCATGTTGAAGTAAAACTTACAAAAAGCGGACCGAAAATAATTGAGGTTGCTTCCCGCATGGGCGGAGATTATACTCATAAAAATATTGAGCAAATTTACGGAGTTGAATTAGTGAAGGCCGGCGCGGAAGTGGCGCTGGGAGTGAACGTGGAAGCCAGACCCTCTGAACCAAAAAAATATATCATGGGCAAATTTTTCATCCCCCGCAACTCCGGCGTAATCAATAAAATCAGCGGCTTTGACGATATTAAAAAAGACGGCCGCGTGCTTGATTATTACCTTTATAAAAAAGTCGGCGATTCGGTTTCCATTCCGCCGGACGGTTATGAAAATATCGGCTGGGTATTGGCGGAAGGAAATTCTTACGCCGAAGTGGAGGCCGTTTTGGCAAATGTTTTTGAAAAGGTGCGAATAGAAGTATCGCCTTTCAGGAGTTACTCCTCTATCGGCAAAACGCTCCGAAAAAACCGCTTTTCATCCGCCCTTTTAAGCAAAGGCGGCGAAAAAATTGAAAAAATAAGAAGAACGCCGGCTGAAGAATTAAAAAATTTGCACATCGGCATTGCTTGCAATATTTACGAAACAACCAACGGCAACACGGTTGAACAAGACCTGATGTCGATCGGAAAAAATATTGAAAAAACCTTGAAAGAAAAAGGATATAAAATAACTTTTTTTGATTTCAACAACTTGCCCAAAGCTTTCAACGATTTAAAACGAAAAAATGTCGATTTAGTATTCAACGTCTGCGAAAGAATCAACGAATCAAGCCTTTTAGAGCCGCACGTCGCCGCCATTTTGGATACTTTGCAAATACCCTATACGGGATCCAATCCTTTCACTTTGGGGCTCTGCATTGATAAAATCAGGGTTAAAAAATTGCTTGCCCACCACAACATACCCACTCCGCGATGGGATTACGCTTATACCATGGAAGACGAAATAAGCGACGACTTGCGGTATCCTCTTATTGTCAAGCCGGCCAACACGGATAACTCCATCGGCATAACCAATGATTCGGTCGTCACCAACAAGCAGGAACTGGAAAGACAACTCCGAAAAGTTATTATTGAACTGGGGCGGCCGGCATTGGTTGAAGAATATATTGAAGGCGACGAATACGACGTTACCATAATAGGAAGCGACAAGGATGACTTGAGAGTTTTGCCTCTTTCGCGTTCAATATTTAAAGAAATGCCGGAAGGGTTTTGGCATATCTACCCTTTTGACGCCAAATGGGCGGAAGGTAACGCCTACGATAAAATTATGGTGCAAAGGCCGCCGAAAAATATTGACAAACGGCTTGAATCGCTAATCTCGGAAATCTCCCTTGACACTTACAACATCCTTGATTGCCATGATTACGGGCGCGTGGAAATAAGGGTGGATGAAGATGGCAATCCCTATGTTTTGGAGCTGAATCCCAATCCATCCATCAATATCAACGACTGCGTGCCCGCGGCCGGCGAGCTGGTCGGAATGGATTACGGGCAATTTTTGGAAGAAATCATTAAAATGACAATCAAAAGATACAAGGATAAGCCGCCATACTATCATCTGCAAGCCAACCTCATATAACTCCCACAAATCTACGAATTTTACTACAAATACACAAATATTTGTGAATTTGTGAAAGGATTTGTTGATTTGTGGGAGCTTATTTTTAAAAACAGAAAGTCATGGAAAAACTTGAATTTAAAATAATAACCGATTTAAGCGAGGCGAAAAAAATTTGGAATGAACTGACGCCGGATGAAACAATTTACGACAATTGGGATTTTAGGCATTGTTTTTACAAATTTTTCAATTATCCCTTGCGTTTTTACGCCGGATATCTGAATGGCGAACTCATCGGCCTTTTGCCCCTGCAATATAACAGTGATGAAAAATGGCTGGAATTTTTCGCCGAAGATTTTATGGAAGACAACCGCGTTTTTTTAAAAACCGAATTTGAGCATTATTTGCCGTCTTTTTTTGAGCAAATCGAAAAACGAGCGCGGATTTTTTACATTCGGGGCGAAGATGATTTTACAAAAAATCTGCCGATTGAAGAATATAAATATATTTTAAACCTGGACGGCCTCAAAAACCGCAATGATTTCATTAATCGCAACTTTCAAAGCAGGGCGTTAAAAAATATGAAGCGTGAAATAAGCGTAATTGAAAAAAATAAAATTGAAGTTATTGAAAACAGCGAAAATGACCTTGAACTGCTTTTTGAATTAAATAAAAAAATCTTCGGCGAAGAATCAACTTTTAATATTCTTTATTGGGAAGAGACTTTCCGCGATATTTTTAAAAATTTTAACGCCCATCTTTTATCTATCGCGGTGAACGGAGAAAAACTCGCTGTTTCTTTCTCCATTCTTTATAAAAATATCTACTATTTTTACTCTGTCGCCTCGGACAATAAAAAAATCCCCAATCTGGGGAAATATTTAGTTCTAAAAAATATTGATAAAGCAATAGAATTGGGGGCAAAAATTATTGACACCGGCATCGGCGACGGCTGGAAAGAACGCTGGCACTTGGATAAAATCCCGCAGTATAAATTCAAACGAGATTAAAATTATTTTTTGTCATCTATGATGATAAAAAATAATTTTCTAATATTTCTCAAGGCCAATCCGCTTTTTAAATTTATAAGTGTTCCCGTGGCCAAGAAGACCGAGATAAGAAATAACCGTTTCTCTTTTGGGATATCCCTTTAATTTTCTTGTAATTTTCCGTTTGGTAGCCGTCCTTAATTGCCTGTGATATGGAAAATGCGCCCAGCCGAGAAAATCCACGCCCGAAGCGTAAGTTTTTATATAAACTTTATTCTCATGCAGGTTTAACTTAAGTTGCGTTTGCAGAAATTCGCTGATTTTCGGCAGTAAATTATTAAGATAACCCTTATTGTCGGATAAAATAACAAAATCATCGGCATATCTGATATAGTATTTTACCCGAAGCTCTTGTTTTACAAACATATCGAATTCATGCATATAAACATTTACGAGAATCTGGGATGTCAGATTTCCGAGAGGAAGGCCTACGCCCGGACGGGCGGAATAAAAACTTGAAATAACCTTGTTTATAAACCAAATAATATCAAGGTCTTTAATGTGTCTTTTTAAAAATTTTGTTAAAGTTTCGTGATCAATACTCGCGAAAAATTTTTTGATATCGCATTTAAGCACATAACAAGTTCGAGAATTATTTTTGGATACTTCGGCGGCAAAACGCTTAAACCTATCCATGGCGCGATGGACGCCCTTATTCAGGCGGCAAGAATATAAATCGTAAATATATCTTTTTTCAAAATAAGGATATAATTCTTTGTATAAAAGATGGTGTAAAAACCGATCATGAACGGACGCCTTGTGTATGTTCCTGGGCTTCGGGTCGGACACATTGAACGCCGTATATGGCCCGTGTTCATAGGTTTTATTGGCAAGCGCCTGATGCAGGCCGGCAAGATTGTCGGCCAATTTTGCTTCAAATAACGCGACATCTTTCTTGCGGCGTTTTCCGCGCAAAAAACGTTCCCATGTCGCGATGAGATTTTCAATTTTTATAATTTCTTTATATTTATGATCCAACATTCCATTAACATTACCCCCCCCCCTTACGGTTCCGCTCGTGCTCGCCAAGGCCAAAGAGGCCTACCGGACCTGGCACAAAAATCTATATGATTTCAACCGGATTGACCGCAATACGGTCGGCGCGAAGATTGACGGCGCGTTCCTATCGCTTCTTGAATATGTTTTCAAAGCGTGTTTCGCGGGCGACAGATTCGAAAAACTCTCTTTTGTATCGCAGGCGATCGGAAAATCCGATTTGGTGAAATTCCTTCTGCAATTGTGTTGGGAACAGAAAATCATAAATCATTCCAAATATGGCGCTCTTACGCTCCTTCTTGATGAAACCGGCCGGATGCTCGGGGGCTGGAAAAGAAGTTTGGAAGAAAAAACTCCCGCCAAAAAATGACGGGAGAAACCAAGCGAGTGGCAGAGGCAGAAAAGGCAATTGTCGTCGTTCCAGTCGTTCTCGAAGTTGCCGAGGTTGAACTTCCAGTCGCCGTCCGAGTTCCGGTTGAAGTTCGGCACCCTGTGGTTGCCATCGGAGCAATGCGCGCCGCGCCTTCTTTTTTCACCGAGAGCAACACCGGTCGCTCTCTGTATTTTATTCTGAGCCATATGCTCAATAGCGCGCCGCGCCGACTTGATTGATTT
>CAZZBC010000005.1:0-9793 GCA_964652175.1 uncultured Gammaproteobacteria bacterium
ATATTTTATTAATTAAAACTAATTTAGTACCTTAAACTGCCAAATTTACTGTCTTAGGCACACAAGACCACTTAAGATTGCAATATTTTTGCCACGCCTCAACGCGTGACAATTTTACTGGGTTAATCCCCAGTTTTTTCGCGGTCCGATAAACAGACCGCACTATATTTACATATTCCCCTCCATATACGAGGGGCTTAGAGGCAATAAACACTGCCTCCAAAAATTTTTTCAATTCATCATTCATTATTACCTCTCTTCCCCGATATAATTCCTCGGCGGCGGGATTTTTTTGATTTAACTGCCGAAAGCTTAAAGAACTTAAGGGGAATCCCTTTCTAAAACCATATTCTTATGGGCTTGTAAAGGAAGGGAATTGGCATGCCGCCGATGTTTTGGAAGCATTCCCGGAAAAAATTAGTGCAGGGCAATCAGAACGCGCCCGCCACGGCCGTCGTCATAAACAACTTTGCCGAACTTGTGGACCACCTGATGGAAAACTACCAGATACGCCCACACAGCCATCGGTCCGGTTAGGACGACTTCGTCGCGCTCGGATGCTGGCGTAGCCTCAATCATAGCTGCGACGTTGCGGCCGACAATGTTGGCGGCTTCAACCGGTATAGTAGCGAGTGTGAGACGCCCGCCCACCTCTGTTGTCTCGCAACCCTTGTACAGGGCTGCGTTGTCCAAACCCAAGTTGATCTTTTTCATCTTATTCCTCCTTCGCCTCATAAAAAGGCGTTTTAAATTTTTACAGCTTTTTAATTATTACTGCGACAGCAGCAAATATTGCCGCAGCTAAAATTTGCTGCCCAGCGTCTAATCTGATGACGCCGACTGCGGACATTACGCCCGCCATAGCCGCCTGAGCAGCCATCCCGCAAAAGAAATAATAAAATTTCATCTCAAAATCCTCCTTTTATTTCTTTAACCAGTTTTACCCAAAGGACATTGCGACAATCACCGAGATAACCCGACAACCGCCGCAATGTCCTTTGAACTATTGTAAAGAACTTTCCACTTGACCTTTTATGATAACACATCTTATAAATTCTGTCAAACATTTTTGAAAATAATTACAAAAAATAGCTAAAAATAAACAAAAAAACCGTCTAAATTATAAACGATTTTTTATTATCTGAATTTTGTTTTAAGCAATTTTTAAAACCTCTTTGATTCTTATAACATCCGTTTCAATTCTCCTAATCCACTCAACCGTAAAAACACGCTCCTGATCGAGCTTCTTTAAAAAAGTCACCGTTTCTTCATGGGCGATTAAAAATTCGTCTTTTGTCACCATTTTTTCAATCTTTCCATCAATACCTTTCAGCCGTTCGTCTATTTCAACTAATTTTTGTATTATTTTATCTTCACTCATCCCGTTAGAGACAGGAAACGCCTTAAACGATTTTTAAGATAACGCTTCCGTAAATCATTGGTAAATCCCGTGTACCATTTTTCATCTTTTTCGCTTTGGATGACATAAACATAAGGATTTGGTCTCTAACGGGATCATAATTATAGTGTATTTCAGATTGTTTTAATTGTCAACTTCCCCGCCATTTCCTCCAATTCCTCATCCGAATAAAAATCAATTACCACTTGCCCGCCTTTGCCTTTGCGCTTAATTTCCGCTTTTGCGCCGAAGAATTCTCGGAAAGCGAATTCCTTGTCCTTGTCCGCGTAATTTATTTTCACCCGCGCCTGCTTGGTGCCGCCCATCCGCCTTGTTTCCGCGACCGTATCTTCCACGGACAAATCACCGTGAATTATCCTCTTAAACAATGATGTTTGTTTAACTTCGCCCTCCAGGCCGGCTAAAATTTTAGCGTGGCCTTCGCTTATTCTTCCTTCGGCCAAGGCGGACTGGATCTCGTCCGGCAAATTCAAAAGGCGCAAAGAGTTGGCGACCGCGGAACGGGATTTTCCCACCCGCCTTGCCGTTTCCTCCTGCGTTAAATTGAATTCGTCAATCAATTTGCGGAAAGCCAGGGCCGTTTCCAATGGGTTCAAATTTTCCCTCTGCAAGTTTTCAATTAAGGCCATTTCCAGCTTCTGCTGGCTGCTGGCGTCGCGGATAATCACCGGCGCTTTGTCCAACCCTATATTCTTGGCCGCCCGCAATCTCCGCTCGCCGGCGATAAGCTCATACTCTCCGTTAAATTTACTGACGATAAGCGGCTGAATTATGCCGTGCTGTTTTATAGACTCGGCCAGCTCACCCAGGCTTTGCTCGGCGAATTTGCTTCTCGGCTGATGTGGATTGACTTTGATTTTATCCAACGCCAAATAAATAACCTTGCCCTTGTCGGCTTCGGAAATAATGTCAAGGACCGCCTCGCCTGCCGAGTCAGTCGCTATTTTTTTGATTTTTTGCGGAATAAGGGAACCCAATCCGCGACCAAGGCCAGTATTCATAAATTTTTATTTTTTAATTTTTAAATAATACATTAATTTTTAATATTAAAAAGTATTTAATTGTTTTACAAAATATTATAGTTTCCTCTCCAAATTTAGCTGTTCTTTCTTCCAGGTCATAATTCATATTAAAAATTTAGATATTGCGTTATTATTTAAAAATTATAAAATTAAAAATTATAAAATTTTTTCCAAGTCAATCACCTCTCTCGCCAGTTTCTCATACGCCCTTCCCCCTTTTGACTTCGGGTCGTAATGGAGAATAGAGCGGCCGAAACTGGGGGCTTCGGCGAGCCGGACGCTTCGGGGAATAATGGTTCGAAAAATCCTGTTGGGAAAATATTGGTACAATTCGTTCATGACGGAATCGGAAAGCCGGTTGCGGCGGTCAAACATGGTGATAATCGCGCCCATAATTCCCAACTCCGGCTTTAAGTTGTTTTGCACGAGCGAGATGGTATGTAGAAGCTGTCCCAGGCCTTCCAAAGCGAAATACTCGCTTTGCACCGGGATGAGAATCTCGTCGGCCGCGACCAAACTATTGACAGTCAATAGCCCGAGCGACGGCGGCCCGTCTACGATTATGTAATCATATTCGTCCTTGATTTTTTCCAAAACCCGCGCCAACCGGAATTCACGGTCTTCCATGCCCACCAATTCCACGCCCGCGCCAGCCAGAGAAACGGTCGCCGGCGCGACCTTAAACCCGTCTTGCAAGGTGCGCTTAACTATTTCAAAAATTTCCTTCTCGCCCATAAGCGCTTCGTAAATCCCCTGCTCCAATTTATTGTGGTCAACGCCTATGCCGGAAGTGGCGTTCGCCTGCGGGTCAATATCAACAAGCAAAACCTGCTTGCCAAGATACGCCAAATAAGCGGCCAGATTGACCGCCGTCGTGGTCTTTCCCACCCCGCCTTTTTGGTTGACTATGGAAATAATTTTTCCCACGTTTCAAGTTAAAAAGTAAAAAAGAAAAAGTAAAAATTATTTTTCCTTTTTTAATTTTAATTTTATATTAACATTATACCTCCTTTCTCTCTCTTTGACAATTTAAAAGATATGCGTTATATTAAAATTGAAAAACAAGGGAAATATCCCTTTTATTTTACGCCGGGATGCTGAAATTGGTAGACCCCGTCATCCGACGGGGCAGGCGCGCACGACTCCCGCCCGCCTTACTTCGCCCGTTTTAACTTTTAAAAAAATCAAAATGCCGCGATGGCGGAACAGGTAGACGCGCACGACTCAAAATCGTGTGGAGGCAACTCCATGAGAGTTCGATTCTCTCTCGCGGCACAATAATAATTAAACATATGGAAAGGGAAATTGGCAAAGTTATTCATTACTTTGACAAGGCTATGGTGGCGGTGGTTAAACTGGCCAGCGATTTGACGGTGGGCGACACGGTCAAGTTCGCGCACGGAAAACATGAGTTCAGCCAGAAAGTAGAATCCATACAGGTTGAACATGAAGCCGTCCAGTCGGGAAAAAACGGCGACGAAGTTGCCATTAAGGTCAATGAAGCAACCCACCAAAACGCCAAGGTTTACAAAATGACGGAATAAGGGCTAACTAAAAAGGCGACGGATGCCGGAAATTTTTAATGTTGCATTTTTCTTTAATTTAATAATAAGTCAATCAAGGAAAAGCTAAGCTAAGGAGGTTTGGCTCTTTTTATTCCTTAAATTTTTAAAAAGGGGGGGTGAAAAAAATAAAATAGTCGGAATCGCCTTGTTAAAAATAAACTGAAAGGAGAAAATCGTGGATAAATTACCCTGGAAAGTAAAGAGTGCGGCGATTATAAAATCGCTGGAGGGAAGCCTTGTCCATCAGGGCAAAGTAAGGGATACCTACCAAATCGGCTATGGGGATGAATGGGGATGTTTGCTTGCGGCAACCGACCGTCTGTCCATCTTTGACTTTGTTTTGCCGGCGCTCGTTCCCATGAAAGGCGAAGTGTTTACGGCGCTTACCCACTTCTGGTTTAACACAGTCCTTAAGGACTTTCCGCATCATCTTTTGCCCTCAATGACAGGGCCTTTCCGCAATTACGCTTTTGATATCGCTCTGCTTAATAGCGATGTTCCAAAAGCAAGGTGTCTAGCAGCAAGAAAATTAAAGGTCATGCCCTTTGAACTTATCTTGCGCCACCACATCGGCGGCTCGGTCTATAAAAAGTATGTCGAAACAAGCATGGCGGGAGGTCAGTTGCTCCCCGCGGGACTCCAAAAATGGAGTAAGCTAAACTGCCCGATCTGTACGCCGTCCACGAAGTCAGAAGAGGGACACGACGTCAATATCACTCTTCAGGATTTTCTGAAGGCAACGGGCGAACGGGGCCGGCGGTTGAAATGCTAATCGACGCGTACATGAAAGCCTATGCGTATGCCAGCGAAAAAGGAATCTTCATCCTGGATACGAAGTTTGAGATAGGCGTATGCCCCGACGGCTCTGTCGCTATTATCGATGAAGGGCTCACGCCGGATTCTTCACGGTTTACATCGGCTGACGACTGGGAAAAAGCGATGGCCGAAAACAGAGACCCGATTTTTTACGATAAAGAACCGGTGCGTGTCTGGGGAAAAACAATCGAAACCCCCTTCTTCGATTCTAAGTGCGAACATATCGTCGGCATCCACAAACTTAATCCCGGCAACTCCGATCACGTAGATTTCGTTCACAGCCTTAAAGTGCCGGAAGAGATAATTACCGCGACAACCGAAAGATATTGCAATATTTTCCAGACGTTAACTGACCATTCTCTTGAGAACTACCAAAAAAACATCTGCTATAGCAACAAAAGGCAGGCCATTTGCAGGACCTGCCTTCTTTTTATTCTTGTTTTCCATTTTACAATATATTGTAAAAAACTAACAAGCTAATGAAGCTAAAAAGCTAATCTTATCCCTTAATTACCGCCAACGGACGGAGTTTGGCGACTTTGCGGGCTATGCCGGCGCCGTGGACGACGCCGACAACTTCTTCAATATCCTTGTATGACTCCGGCGCTTCTTCCAAAAGCCCTCTTGCCGACCCGCCGCGCACCACCACGCCTTTTTCTTCCAATTCCTTTTTTAAATTCTCCAAACTTAACGCTTTTTTGGATCTCATCCGCGACATCCGCCGGCCGGCGCCGTGGCAAGTTGAGCCATACGTCTCTTTCATCGCCATTTCCGTACCGACTAAAACATAAGAGGCCGTGCCCATGGAACCGGGAATGATTACCGGCTGGCCTGTTTCGCGATAAATGACGGGCAATTCGGAAGAGTTAGGACCGAACGCTCTTGTAGCGCCTTTGCGATGGATTATGTATTCAACGAAGACCTCGCCCCCTACCCTCTCCTTATTAAGGAGAGGGGGTAAAATCCCCCTTTGTCCCCCTTTATTAAAGGGGGTATTTTCTTTTCGCCCCCCTTGCATAAGGGGGGTAAGGGGGGTTTGAGGATATTTTTCAACTTTGGCAATGTTATGCGCGACATCGTAAAGCAACCGTAGAGACGCGCCACGGCGCATCTCTACAATAACGCGATTCCACGCCTGCCGGACATAATATGTAATCATCTGCCGGTTAGCCCAGGCGAAATTGGCGGCCGCTGCCATGGCGCGAAAATATTTTTGGCCTTCCTCCGACTTAAACGGCGCGCACGCCAGTTCGCGGTCCGGAAGCTTAATGCCGTATTTGGCCATAGCGCCGTCCATCAACCGCACGTAATCGGTGCAAACCTGATGTCCCAACCCTCGCGAACCGGTATGAATCATGACCGCAACCTGGCCAGCGAACAAACCGAATTTACCCGCTACTGTCTCATCAAAAATTTTCTCCACTTCTTGAATTTCCAAAAAATGATTGCCAGCTCCAAGTGTGCCCAGCTGATCAGCGCCTCTTTTTTTGGCGCGAGACGAAACGCAAAATGAATCAGCCGCCTTAAAATATCCCCCTTCTTCAATTTTTTCCATGTCAGCTTCATCGGCATAACCTTTTTCAAACGCCCACTTTACGCCCTGCTCCAACACCTTGTCCATTTCTTTTTCACCCAACACCATACTGCCGCCCCGCCCCACGCCCGAAGGAATGTCGCGCTGTATCTGATTGGCAAAAGCGACAATTTTATCCCGTAAATCGGATAAATGAAACTCGCTTAAAAGCAACCGCACGCCGCAATTTATGTCATAACCCACTCCGCCCGGCGAAATTACGCCGTCTTCGGCTCTGATCGCGGCCACCCCGCCGATGGGAAAGCCGTAGCCCTGATGGATGTCCGGCATTGCCAGCGCGTATCCTTCTATGCCCGGCAGAGTCGCCACGTTAATTAACTGCTCCACCGCCCGCTCCTCTAAAATCGGCTCAAGCATTTTACGGTCAATGTAAATCCGCGCCGGCACAAGCATGCCGGGGCGATGCTCCTTGGGTATTTCCCATAAGTAGACATTGATTTATTTAAAATCCTGAAGTGTTAACATAAAAAAAAAAAAAAGATAAAAAATAAAAGATAAAAAATTAAGAGTCCCGACGTAACGTCGGGACGAGTAATTTTTACCTTAATTTTTATTTTTTATTTTTTATTTTAAATATCGTACACCACCTCCGCCGCCCAACCTCCACCGCGCTTTTCTATTTTTAGTTCGCTATATGTCACCGCCTTGATATCGTCTTCCGCCGCCGCCAGGCAGCTTTGCGCCTCTGCCTTAATCGCTTTTTCGCCGAATTCCAAAATTTTAAAATCAAAATAAACCCTGCCGTTAACGTCGCTTAAATACAAAATTTCCGAAAGCCAGTTGACTAAAAGCGACTCCAAGTCGCGGCCTTCGGCCATGATAATTTCCTTTTGGCACACCCCTACACCAAAATTTTTGGTATGGGGGTAAATATATTCCATCATGCCGACGGCCGAATTGATAAAAACCTCTTCGCGGTTAGCGCCAAAAGCCCTTATTTTAACATCCGCCGCATGTTCCAAAATTTTATAGCGCATACCTTTGGGAGTTAAAAAAAGCGAGAACCACCTCGCCGATTGTCAAATGTTGCGTGTTGCGTGTTGCGTATTATATGTTACATATATCACTCTCCCTGTCTTTTTTCTTTCTCTTTGTGGTCAAAAATATCCTTAATAAAAACGCTTACGGCCGTAGCCACAGGAATGGAAAGTATGGCGCCGATTATGCCGCCAACCTCAAATCCTATAAGCAGAACGGTAATGCTTATGATGGGATTAAGGCCAACCGCTCTTTCCATTATTTTGGGAACTAAAATGTTGTTTTCCACCAATTGAATAACGTAATAAAGAATGGCTGTGAACAAGGCGAGCATGGGAGATTGGGTAAAGGCCAAAAATACGGCCGGAATGGCACCGATAATAGGCCCCAAATAAGGGATAAATTCCGTCAGGCCGGCGATTAAGGCCAGAACAAGCGCGTATTTCACTCCCAAAATAAGAAGGCCGATGTAAGCCAAAAGAAAAACAATAACGCAAAGCACCAATTGGCCGCGGAGCCAGTAGCCGATTTTTTTCTGCATGCGATTAATAAGCTGAAGAATGTAAGGCTGATGCTTGGCCGGCGCGATTGACCAGACCAGTTTCTTAATTGCGTTTTCTTCCACCACCATGTAAAAAACAAGCACCAAAACCAAAAAGAAAGAAAAAACTCCGCCGAAAATTCCGGAAACCGTGGAAAAAATTCCGCCGGCCGCTTTTTCCAAGTTGGAACTGAACGTGCCAAGGCTGTTCTTAATGTTGTCCAAAATGCCGTGCTTGGCGGAAAATTCTTTGAGGGCGGAAAGGGAAGAAATTATTCTTTCAAGATAGTGCGGGAAGTTATTGGCCAATTCTTTGACTTCCACGGCGATGGGCGGAATAATCAAATAAACGGCGGAGCCGACAATAATAAACAAAATTAAATAAATCAGCATCATGCTGATTCCGCGCGGAATTTTTTTCTCCGCCAACCAGTCCACCCAGGGGTCCAGAGCGCTGGAAAAAATAAGGGAAATAAAAAGAATGGCTAAAATATCTTTAACCAAAAAAAGGAAATAAAGCGACAATAAAATTAAGATGATTTTGATTACCGTCGCGGTTGAAATATTGATACTAAGCGGCTGTTTGTTTATTTCCATAAATTTTTGCCCTCTTTAACAAAGGGGGATAAAGGGGGATTTTTCATTATTATTATATATTACTTTATAAAATTAAGCAAGAAAAAAGGATTTTCCGTGAAAAGGAAAACCCTTGAATAAAAAAATGGATAATGGCTGGAGGGATCGGATTGGGCTGGGTTACCCGTCGATCCCCCCATAAGGAGGTTAGAGAGTAGTATTGTACTCTCTAGACGAAATGTAGGTTTCCCTACACGGCTGTGGATCCACCGGTGGACCTTATGAGGGTCCGCAAATCCACCACCGCCGATGAGGAAAAATTATTTCAACGACTCTGCTGCCTCCTGTATTTTGGTAATGCCGTCCCAACAAAGCTCCAATTGATTAAGTTCACCAACATGAGTCGCTATTTTCCCCTTGACCAGTCCAAAGGCCACTAGGGGATTGGCAGTATTCCCGTTACCGTTACCGTTAACGGTAATTCCGAAAACTCTAACAGCTTGTTTGCCGAGGATAGCAAAGTTGGTGTTTTTAACGGCCGCTAACACGCTAACGCGGCCTATCACCTCAACGCTGATCGGCACAAACTCAATATTCTCGACGTAAAAAGTCTTTAATTTCTTTGTTATAACCGTTGTAACCGGAATCATAAATCCTCCTTGAAATTTTTAAATTCCCCGTAAAAAAATACCTCTGCTTCTATTTTTTTCACCTCCTCTCGTGAAAAGAACAATTTTCCCCTTCCAAAAATTCCCCCTTAAGTCTATTTAGATACTAACACGGAATAAATTTGATGTCAAATTCCAGCGCAATGCCGCAATAAAAAGGAGCCTTATTTAACTTTAAGACTCCGTTTCTTCTTGCGCGGGAATATTTCCCATGTCCAAGTCCATTTGTCGAGGTTTCTCCACCTGCCCCTGCCCTAATTCCGCCCTTAGCTTCTCATTTTCCATGGAAAGGCGAATAACCTCTTTGACCACTTTTATCACGTTGACAATGTGGTCGCGGAAAGCAACGAGAGCATCGCCATATTTAAGATATTTCCGCCTCGCATCCTTCATCATCGGCAATATTTTCTCTTCCGTGTCCAGGACATATTTTTCCAACCGGGCGACATTAAAAATCCCGACCATTGTGCCGATATTGTAAGTTCTATCGGCGGCCTTGATTATTATCGCCCTAATATCCTTGGAAATTCTGTCCAGATCCTTGTCGGCAAGAACTTGGACAAGGTCAGCGACTTCCGCGCCAAACTCATTTTTTATTTCTTCATAAGTCGCT
>CAZZBC010000005.1:9803-33331 GCA_964652175.1 uncultured Gammaproteobacteria bacterium
TTAAAACTAATTTAGTACATTAAACTGCCAAATTTACTGTCTTGACAAACAAGACCACTTAATTTATCGTCTATCGTGTCATGCAACAGCGAAGCGGCCAAGGTCACATCATCCGTGATGTTCTGATTGATCAACAAACGAGCGACAGTTATCGGATGGTCGCTGTAAGGCGTTACGCCATCGTCCCTTGCCTGTCCTTTATGAAGTTGATAGGCGAAGGTGACGGCTTTCATCGCCAGTGGCAAGCCCCGCCCCTGAAAAAATCCATATAGATATATAGCTTCCTTGTTCAAGGTACACCTCCTTTTTCTAAATTATCCTATCCTACCAAACCCGCAAAAAAAGTCAACCCCCGCAACACTTTTTATATTTTTTTCCGCTTCCGCACGGACAAGGGTCGTTGCGGCCTGTTTTATGCCGCGCGCTACCAATCCCCCTCGCTGGCGAAGCGGCGCCATCTTTAAATCCCTCTACACCCCCCTTATTAAAGGGGGTAATAGATGATTCTTTAACCGGACCGCTGAAATTTAAACCCCCTTTATCCCCCTTATGTCCCAGGTCATTCGACGGGGCAGGTAAGGGGGACGATTCGAAATGCCCCCTTTGTGTAAGGGGGGTTGGGGGATTTTTAGCCATCATCTGCTGGACATGCCCGACTTTAAAAATACTGTAGACCACTTCCTTTTGGATTAAATTGTTCAATTCGTTGTAAAGCCCGTAGGCTTCTCTTTTATATTCAATCAAGGGGTCGCGCTGGCCGTAACCGCGCAGCCCTATGCCTTGGCGCATATTGGCTATAGCGTCCAGATGTTCCATCCAAAGCATGTCAATGGAACGGATTAAAATTGATTTTTCAATTTCCTTCCAATCCAATCCGGCTTTTTCAACTTGCTCGCCAATTTTTTCATACGCTTCTTTCGCCGCCTTGGACAAATATTCTATAATGGCGGTTTTTGCCTTGATTTTGTCCAACTTGGAACCATCGGCCGTAAAACCTTCCAACGCTTTTTTCAATTCCTCGGCTTGGATTGGAAAAATGGTAATTGCCACTTCCCCTATTTCCTTTAAATTCCAGTCGCTTATCCTTTCCGCTGCCGTGTGGAAACTCACCACCTGCTCAATCTCATTCTCCACCATTTCAAAAATAATATCTGACAATGACATTTGACATTTGACATTTGACATTTGACATTCTGCTGTTTCCAATATCTCCCTCCTCTTCCTGTAAATCGCCTCTCTGTGCTTGTTTAAAACGTCATCGTACTCCACGAGGTGCTTCCTGATGTCAAAATTGTTTCCCTCAACTTTCATCTGCGCCGATTCAATGGATTTGGAAATAATTTTGTTTTCAATGGGCGTATCTTCCGGCAGCCGCAAAGTGGCCATGATTGATTTCATGCGATCGCCGCCAAAAATGCGCATTAAGTCGTCTTCGGTGGAGACGTAAAACTGCGATGAACCGGGATCGCCTTGGCGGCCGGCGCGGCCGCGCAACTGGTTGTCAATGCGCCGCGACTCATGCCGTTCCGTGCCGATGACATGCAGTCCGCCCAACGCCACGACTTTGTCATGTTCTTTTTTCCACTTTTCATGCTCATCGCTCTCAAATTCAAAACTCCCTTCATCCTCCTTAGGCCCCGGGTCATTCGACGGGGCGGGCAAGGGGGACGATTCAGAATGCCCCCTTTGTATAAAGGGGGTTAGGAAGATTTTTGAGTTGCCCCCTTGATAAAGGGGATTAGGGGAATTTTTTGACGGCTCCACGCCGCCGAGCACAATATCCACGCCGCGGCCGGCCATATTGGTGGCGATTGTTATGGCGCCGACCTTGCCGGCGTTGGCGATAATTTGCGCTTCTTTTTCATGGTTTTTGGCGTTCAACACGGCCGGACGCAATCCCTCGCGTTCCATCATTTCCGCCAACACCTCGTTTTTCTCAATGGAAATCGTGCCGACCAAAACCGGCTGTCCGACAGCATGCCGGCGCTTCACTTCCTCCGCCACCGCCTTAAATTTTCCTTCTGCCGTTCTATGAATCAAGTCGTTCATGTCGCGCCTCACCATCGGCTTGTGCGTCGGGATAACCGTTACGTCCAGATTATAAATCTTATGAAATTCTTCGGCTTCGGTCGCGGCCGTGCCGGTCATGCCGGAAAGCTTGGCGTACATCCTAAAATAATTTTGAAAAGTTACGGTGGCGAGTGTCCGCGATTCTCGTTGAACCTTTACCCCCTCCTTGGCTTCAATTGCCTGATGCAAGCCGTCCGAGTAACGCCGGCCGTGCATCAAACGGCCGGTGAATTCGTCAACGATTATGATTTCTCCATCTTTAACGACATAATCGCGGTCGCGTTTGAACAAGACGCGCGCTTTCAGGGCCTGCTCAATGTGATGAACTTCGCGAATGCCGCCGGTAGTATAAATGTTTTCCACGCCCAGCCATTTTTCCATTTTGGCTATGCCGACTTCGGTTAAGGTCGCGGCCCGCATTTTCTCGTCAACATTATAATCACTTTGCCCTGAGTTTGTCGAAGGGTCGTTTTCTTTCAAGCGTTCAACCAATTGGGCGAATTTGAAATATTTGTCGGTTGATTCCTCGGCCGGCGCGCTGATAATAAGCGGGGTGCGCGCCTCGTCAATCAAAATTGAATCCACCTCGTCAACGATTGAATAATATAATTCACGCTGGACCATCGCGTCCAAACTCGGCGCCATATTGTCGCGCAAATAATCAAACCCGAATTCATTGTTGGTGCCGTAAGTAATATCGCAAAAATAAGCCTCGCGGCGGCCGCAGGGCCGGAAATGCCTCATCCTTTCGTCATAATGCGTTTCGTCCGTATATTCTGGGTCATAAGCAAAGGCCGCGTCATGGACAATTACGCCCGTTGTCATGCCAAGCATAAAGTAGACCGGCGCCATCCAACCAGCGCCGACGCGCGAAAGATAATCATTGACCGTTACCAGATGCGCTCCGCGGCCGGCCAAGGCGTTAAGGTACAAAGGCAAAGTCGCCACCAAAGTTTTTCCTTCGCCGGTTCTCATTTCCGCGATTTGGCCTTTATGAAGAATCATGCCGCCGATAAGCTGAACGTCGTAATGCCTCTGCCCGATTGTCCGCTTCGCCGCCTCTCTTACGGCCGCAAACGCCTCGGGAAGAATTAAATCTAATTTTGGATTTTGGATTTTGGATTTTGGATTTTTTTCCAACTCCAACCTCTCCCTAAGCTCCATCGTCACCCCCTTCAATTCCTCATCGCTCATCTTTCCAAATTTTTCTTCCAATTTATTTATCTTTTCCACCACAGGCGAAAGAGACTTTATCACTTTTTCATTTGGGTCCCCGAAAATTTTCGTTAATATGGACATAAAAATTAAAAAAATCCTAAGTTCCAAATCTTAAATCCTAAACAAATTCTAATGCTCAAAATTACAATTACCCAAACCTTTTTGAATTTTAAACATTGAAATTTGGGATTTATTTCGGATTTAGAATTTCGGATTTAGAATTTCATCTTCCCTACTCCCCCCTTCTCACATTCTTATATTCCACAATCATATCTTTCAAATGGTCTTTAACTTTGTCAATTGCTTTATACAAATCCTTCTCGGTTTTTTCCACGCGCATAAAATGTCCGGCAAGATTCATGTTCGCTTCGGCGCGGAAAATATCGCCCTTTTGGTGATGCTTAGTGGTCATCTCCACTTCAAAATCGGCGTGAATCACCGGAAAATCGCCCAGATATTTTTCCAGCATATCCATTTTTTTCTGGACATAGTCCTTGATTTGCGGCGTTAATTTAATTTTTGTCGCCTTGATTCGTAAATTCATATTCACAAATATTCCCATAAATCTACAAATCTTTTCACAAATTCACGAATAAATCCCCCTTTGTCCCCCTTTATTAAAGGGGGCTTATTTGTGTATTTGTTGTTAAATTTGTTTATTCGCCAGGAGTTAAAATATTTTATCCCAAATCATTTTGAACTTATCGCCGAACTTCGCCACGTCCTGAAAAGTTACAACCAGCACTAAAAGCATAAGCAATGCGAAGCCAACGTTGTGAATAAACGCTTCCACCTCGCGCTTAACCGGCGTTCCCTTTATTTTTTCAATTGCCAAAAACAGCACTCGCCCCCCGTCTAGAGCCGGAAAAGGAAAAAAATTAATGATGGCCAAGTTAATGGAAAGAATGGCGGTGAATTGTAAAATATAAACCAACCCCAAGCGCGCGACTTGTCCGGTCAAAACCGCGATGCCGACAGGTCCGGCCAATTCCGCGCCAGCCAAACCCTGCCCTAAAACAAGCCCCTTCAATAAATTATAGAATGCGACAATAATAACCCAGGTGGTAACGGCGGTTGTTTTTATTCCTTCCCAAACCGCTAAAAATAAAGAATATTTAACAATGCCTGTTTCGGCTATGGCAATCCCTATTCCGCCCTTGCCCGTCTCTTCCATTAATGTCGGAGTAATGGGAGCTATAAATTCCTCCGTGGAGCGTTTTAGGCGGTAATAAATTTCTTCGCCAGTATGCTCATCAACGAATTTTTGCAAGTCCTGGTAATTGGCAAACTTAACATCATTAATGCTTTCAATTATATCCCCGACCCTAAGGCCGACGGCGGCGGCCGGCGTATCAGGCATGACCTGAATTATCTGTATTTTGCGGTCCGTCACCTCGGCGCTCGGATTCACGCCGTCAAGCGCTTGCGGCATACCTATTAATAAACCAATTGTTATGAGCATCGCGGCCAAAACAACATTCATGGACACGCCGGCCGAAAGGATCGCCGCCCGTTTCCATATCTTTTGAATCGCGAAACTATCAGCATCTTCCACCTGCCCTGAGCCTGCCGAAGGGCCGTTTTCTCCTTTTATTTTCACGAATCCCCCCAAGGGAAACCAATTAATCGAATAAATCGTTCCGAGGGCGTCGTCCACTTTCCTGCCTCCCCACACATTTTTCCATCTTCCTTCTTGGTTTTTATAAATTCCCCAAAGCCGCGGCGGAAAACCCCAGCCGAATTCCTCGGCCCGCACGCCGAACCTGCGCGCCACCATAAAATGCCCCAGTTCATGGACGAACACTAATATACTTAAGACAATAAGAAAGGTTATGAGAGTTAAAACCATAATTTTTATTTTTTATATTTTATTTTTAATTTTATATCGTCATTATCTCCTCCTCCTTCTTCTTCCTTATCCCCTCCAACTCCTCATTCTTCTTTCTCACTTCTTCATCCAATTCTTTTATAAAACGAAATTTATCATCCTCGTTTATTTCTTTATTCTTTTCTCCCCTTTCAATGTCTTCTTTGGTGCCATCGCGCGCCTGTCTTAAGGCAATGCGCGCTTCTTCCATTTTTTCATTCAGTTTTTTAACTAAATTTCGCCTGTTTTCTTCGGTCATTATCGGCACGGATAATCGCAGTTTATCTCCCTCATTTACAATTCTAAGGCCTAAGTTAGCCGCCGCAACGGCCTTTTCAATATCTTTAATTATGTTTTTATCCCACGGAGCGACTGCCAAACTTCTGGCATCCGATACGGTTATGCTCGCCAGACCGTTAAGCAACGTCTTGGTTCCGTACGCTTCCGCTAAAACGCCGTCCAAAATGGCCGGATTGGCCCGGCCTGTGCGCAAATGGGCAATTTCTTTTTTAAAAAAATCAATCGCCTTGGCGAACTCCCCCTGTTTGGCTTGAATATACTTATTCATAATTTTTATTTTTTATATTTTATTTTTAATTCTTAATTGCCCTCACCCCCATATAAATTACACTTGCATCCTCCGGGTCAATAAGCAGTTTTGACCCCGCCTTCGTCGTCGGCAGTTTTTTCGTCGTCCAGTTACGCCCGCCATCCAATGAGCGGTAAAAAGTGGTGTTGGTAATATAATAAATTTCATTGGCCGTCTGGGGACCTATGGCCAAAGCGTTTATTGTCGCTTCTTTTTCCGGAGTAATTAACTCTATCTTTGACCAAATCTCGCCGCTGCTGGTTGATTTTAACAAGCCATAATGAGTCGCTAATATAATCAACCCTTTATCCGACGGCGAAGCAACCAAATCCCTGAATCTCATGCTGTCCTTGAATTCTTTTAAATTCTCGCTTAAATCAATCCAGTTAATGGCGCCGTCAATGGAACGAAAGATTCTCTTTCTTTTGGTGGCGGCAAAAATAATTTTTGAATCGTGGGGGCTGATGACGATTTTTTCCACCGAATCGTCAAACCTTCCCACAGTCTGCCAACTTGCCCCCCGGTCAGAGCTTTTTATGACTTCACCGCGCGATGTTCCGATGCAAACATTGGCGCTGTTAAAGCTGTCAATGGCTATGGCGTTAATGACGACATTTACATCATTGTCATAATAAGCCTGCGTCCAGGTGCGGCTGCAATCTGTTGACTTATAAACCTTATTGGCCGAAGCCGCGTAAATTACGCATTTGGAAGCGGGGTCAACCGCCACCGCGGCAATGGTATTTTTCCCCAAACCGCCGACCGCCTGCCAATTCTCGCCTCGGTCATAAGTGAAAAAAAGGCCGTTGTCTTCACTGCCCAAATACAGGGCCTTGTCGTCGCTTGGATCCAAGACTAGGGAAGCGACATTAATCCCACCTATGCTTCTCGGCTTGCCAGTCACGGTGGGAATTAAAACTTTCTGCAGCCATTTGTCACCTCTTGTTTCGGAGCGATACACCCCGTTATCATTGCCGCCCCCGGCAGTACCTTTAAAACTGATGGAACAAGCGGACAAGGTAACGCTCAATAAAAATAAAATAAAGATAATAACTATTTTTCTTGGCATATAATATATTTGAATTATAATTAGAAATTTATGACTATATTCTCCAGCACCGCCTTGGCACCGACATTCGCCTTAAGATAATCAAGGCCGAGGCGAAGCTTTTCAGACAGTTCCACGAGGCTTTTTGCGCTGAATTTAATTTTAAGTTTCTCCAATTCTTTTTCAACCAAGTGATGCTGAATTAAATCATTGCGGCTATAATTGAGCAGCAGCATGTCCCGGACCAATCCTTGCCAAATTTCCATTATCTCTTCGGCCGTTTTCGCGTTTTCCCGGCCGGCCGCCTTCTTGCCCGCCAATTCTTCAATTAAATTAAAATGCTTATTAATATCGGAGCCGCCAAAGCTTAAAAAAACTTTGACTATTTTGTGATAATCATCATAAAAAGCCTTGTCTTCCAAAAATTTAACGGCCAAAGCCGGCCTCCCCAGGCTCGCGCGGGAAAAATTTTTGGCCGCGCTTCTTGGCGCCTTATGCTCCTTAACTAAATAATCATAAATTATATCCGGCTTAACCGGATGAAAATTTAAAATTTGGCTGCGTGAAATAATGGTGGACGGCAAAACGTCGGCGTCCGAGGTGATTAAAATTATCACTACGTCCGACTTTGGCTCCTCCAATGTTTTAAGCAGCGCGTTGGCCGCTTCAATGCTTAGGGTGTGCGCTTCGTTAATTACGCCTATTTTATAAGAATTTAAAAATGAGCTCATGCTTAATTTCCTGATAAATTCACGCACCTGCTCAATGGAAATATTTTTTTTATCTTTTTCTTTTTTAACTACATGTAAATCGCTGTGAGTATTCGTTAAACTGCCGCTTTTATCCTCTTCCGCGTTATTGTCGCCGGTTGACTTAAATCTCCGGCAAGAAGGGCAGTTGTTGCAAGCGACCGCGCTCTTTCTATCCCTTGCTTGGCAAAGCAAGACTTGGGAAAAATACCTGGCCAAAGTAGACTTGCCTAAATTATTCGGACCGCAAAAAATATAAGCGCCCGCTATTGTTTTGCTTATGATACTTTTGGATAAAAATGAAACAATATGCCCATTGCCGACCAGCGGCCAGCCATATCCGCTTTTTTCTTCTTTCATCATGATTTTATTATAACAATAATAATTTCAAAGCTCAATAGTTCGTTAGCGGCTTCGCCGTTTAGCTCGTTAGTAAACCCATAAGCTAACGAGCTAACTGCTATCCCATTTGCTTTTTGCGGCAATAATTATTATAGTATAATTATGAGTACGCGTTAGAAGCCGCGATCGCTTCGGGGATAACACAACATAAAAATACAAACAAAATCATAAATATAATCTATGCAGATCGATATTACTTGATCGCGATCTGCTTCTAACGGGATGGGAAGCGCTAATAAAATCAAACAACTCATTCTTCTGGCTGGCGATACGGTTATTTTTTATTTTTCCCTTTATCTGGCTCTTTGGCTGCGTTATCTGGAAAAACCCGCGGCGGACAGATGGGCAAATCATTTTTGGCCATTTACTGTTATTTTTATCGCTTGGCTGACTATTTTTTACATCGCCCGCCTTTATAATCTGCACTTTGCCGTCAATAATTTCAAATTTATCCAACTTACCTTAAACAGCCTGGCGGCGGCGGCCATCATCTCGCTCGGCTTCTTCTATCTCGCGCCGGGAATAGGCATCGCGCCCAAAACCAATTTACTTATTCATGTGATAATTTTCGCTCTTTTATTTCTTGCTTGGCGACGGATCTTTAACTGGCTGTTAAAGGCGTACCTGCCTAAAAACAACATAGCTTTCATCGGCCTGAATAATGAAGTAAGGGAAATCGCCAGGGAACTGGAACAAAAACCCCATCTTGGTTATAATATAGCTTTTATTGTTGATGACCGCGGCGAGGCGGGGAAAACAACCGGCAACATACCGATTATTTCGGGCGTTTCCGAATTAGCCGAAAAAGTATCTGAAAAAAAAGTAACCGCTTTAATTTTATCCTCCGATCCTCATCAATCCGATGAACTCAGAAATTCTCTTTTCGCCTGCCTGCCGCTAAAAATAAACTTTATCGGCCTGCCTAATTTTTACGAGACCGTAACCGGCCGAATACCTATTGAAGTCATCAACCAAATGTGGTTTTTGGAAAATTTAAGCGAAGGAAGCAAAGTTTGGTTTGGCCGAATTAAAAGGGTTTATGATTTTGTTCTGGCAACTATAATTTTAATTGTTACTCTGCCCTTCTGGCCCTTTATCGCCTTAGTTATAAAATTTGAAAGCAGGGGACCTGTTTTTATAAAAATGGAGCGAAGCGGTAAAAATAACGTCCCCTTTAAAATGTTTAAATTCAGAACGATGCGAGAAGAAGGAAACGACCGTTTGCCGACCGCGATAAACGATTCCCGCATAACCAATTTCGGTTCTTTTTTAAGAAAAACAAGGCTGGATGAACTGCCTCAAACCATTAATATTCTAAAAGGCGACATGAGTTTTGTCGGGCCCCGCCCCGAACGTCCGAAATTGATAAAAGATTTGGAGCGGGCCATACCCTTCTACAAAGAAAGGATGCTGGTCAAGCCGGGAACAACCGGCTGGGATCAAATTTCCGGGGAGTATCATTCTCCTTCCTTTGAAGATAGTTTGAAAAAACTACAGTACGACCTTTTCTACATAAAAAACAGGTCAATCTACCTTGACCTGTCCATTATTTTAAAAACCATCGCCACGGTTTTAAGCAGACAGGGACGCTAAATATGTTTCAAACATTTAAACTAAAATTTTATCGCCTTCTCCGTTGGTCGGAAAAATGGACCAAGACGGATATGATTTATCTTGCCCGCGGCGGCTTTTGGCTAAACCTTGGGCATGTTATTTCCGTCTTTTTGGGAATGGTATTAATGTACGCTTTTGCCAATTTTATTGACAAAGAAACTTTTGGAATATATAAATATATTTTAACTGTAACCGGCATACTTTCCATAACAACTCTTACGGGCATGGGCACGGCCCTAACCAAAGCGGTCGCCGAAGGAAAGGAAGGCGACTTTCTTATAACTTTAAAACATAAAATTAATTGGGGAACAATAGGCGCGTTGGCAAGCTTAATTTTATCATTTTTTTATTACTATAAAGATAACCACACCCTCTCAATATGTTTTTTAATCGCTTCTATTTTTATTCCCCTCATGGATTCTTTCTCTATTTATGACTCTTTTTTAATCGGAAAAAAAGACTTTAAAAAATCCGCTCAATACAGCATTTTTATAAAAATAGTATCCACTATTTTTATGTTGATTGGCACGATTTTAACAAAAAATATATACATATTAATATTAATATATTTTTCAACAAATACAGCGCTAAGATACTTCTCGCTCCGCTTCACGATCAACCAATATAAGCCGAATAATGAAACAGCCGCGAACACCATAAATTACGGCAAACATCTCAGCCTGATAAATCTCTTTACTGTTGCCGCCCAATATTTAGACAGTATGCTTGTTTTTAACTTTATCGGCTCGGCGCAATTGGCCGCTTATTCAATAGCCATCGCCATTCCTGAAAATATAAAAAATCTTTTTAAATTCATACAACCGCTATCCATGCCGAAATTCGCCAATCAAACAAGCGAAGATATAAAAAAAGATATAATAAATAAAATGATAAAGACCGGAATAATTATGATTGCCATAATTATATTTTATATCTTTGCTGCTCCGCTCTTATTTAAAATATTTTTTTCAAAATACAAAGAAGCTGTCTTTTATTCTCAATTATTTTCCATTTCTCTGATTTATTTTATAATTGCCCTGCCCATCTCGGCCCTGCAGGCGAAAGGCGAACAGACAAAACTTTATCAATTTTATACAACCACCTCTATTTTTCAAATAATAATCTTATTGCCAGCCGCTTATTTTTTTGGCATACTGGGGATTATAACGGCCAGATTAATATCAAGATTTTTTCAAATAATTTTTATGATTTATACAATAAAAAAATAAAACTATGGAAATAAAAACTTTCGGGCTGGATGACTACAACCAATATTGGAAAAAAAGGAGAGAAAAAAACAGAACCGGCATTAGCGAAATACACAAAATAATAATTTCAATAATCAATGAATATGTTGTTGTGGGCGGAAAAATTTTGGATTTGGGAGTGGGGCCGGGCCATGTATTTAAAGAATTACAAAAAAAATATCAATGTTATGGCATGGAAATATCCGATGAAGCTTTTAATTTATATGATTTTCCCGCGCATAACATAAAAAAAGCCGACTTCTCGAGAGGCATTTCTAATTTTGACGGGGTCGGCAGTTTTGACGCGATAATTGCCAGCAACGTCGTTCACCATCTTGCGGAACCGCTCAAACTTATACGAGAAATAAAAACGAAAATGAATAAAAATTCAATTTTTATTTTAGTCACTCCCAATGTCTCCTTTTTTCTCCACAGATTAAAATATTTCTTTAAAGGCGAATTTCCCGATTTCAGCTTTTCTCATAGAAATTTTATAACACCCCGAGAATTTAAAAAAATATTTGATGAAGAAGGATTTAAAATTGATGAAATTAAAACTATGGGTAGGCATAAAACACTTCTGAAGTTATCTCCCTTTCTATTTTCCGGGGCGCTATTTTTTGTTTGCCGCGTAAAATAAAAATAAACCGCATTATAATTTAAAACAAGCCGTATTTTACACGGCCTATTTTAAATTTTCAAAAATTTTTTCCAACTTTTCTTTATCCACCGTCTTTTCGCTGTCGCTTATCTTCCTTAGTCCCTCCCAGTCAATTATTTTTATCTTTCTTGTTTTTTTATTTATGTAAATATTTTTCGCTTTTATATCTCCGTGAATATACCCGGAATTATTTAGCTCATCCGCTATTTTTTTTAATTCTTCCCTTATCCTGGCAGCATCGTCGTTTTTTATGCTTTCATCTAAAAAATAATCCAATCTTTTATATTCATTTTTGTTTAAAAAATCTGCTAATAATTTATTTTTATATAAAATAAATTCCGGGAATATTTCTTTTAATATATGATTTTTTTTCAGTTGTTCAACCGCCGAGTATAATTCTACTCCGTCTATTCTTTTATAATTTAAAAAAAACATATCATAAAAAACGGATAAAATATTCTGTTTTTTGTAAAGATAACTCTTGCTGCCGTTTTTTTCGGTTAATAAAAAAAGTAAAGAATTTGATTCTTTCTCGTCTTCAAGTTTTAATTTCGCAACATTAAAATAATCCCTAAAATAAAATCTATAATAAAAATAAAAAGGCAAATAAAACAATGTTTTATAAAGCCGAGCTGACAGCAAAAGAAAAAAAGATAAAAATGATTTTAATTTCATTTTTTTATGATGCAAAAATAACCCAAGGGGGCGGGATGGTTCCTTCTTATATTTTTTGGGATTATTTTATCCAATAACAAAATGGCACCATAAACAAAAAAACGGATGGGATTAAAAAAATAAAAAGCATGTAGCAAATAAGCGCCGGAAGTGAATCTCTCGCCGAATCTTCTTATTTCAAAATCAATAAAACCCGCTTCCTTAAATTCTTTTTCCAATCCTTCGGCAGTCAAACGGCAATAATCATGCGGCTCGGGCATTTCATTGGCGATAAACGGAGAGGAAATAAAAATTTTTCCTCCAGGTTTTAAAATTCTTTTCATTTCCTGAAATAATTTTATTCTATCATCAACGATATAGAGAGCGTTAAAAAACAAAATATTATTAATTGAATTGTCGGCAAAGGGCAGTGGCTTATTAAAATCAATAATTTTGTCGATATCTCCGCTTTCTTTATAGTTTGTTTTTATAATTTTTAAGCCGGCGGGCAAATAATCATAATAACTGGCATTGCCTCCGCCGGCCAAATCCAAAATTTCGCCTCGCAAATCTTTGCAATTTTCCCTTACTTGCCGATTAAAAAGTATTCTGTAAATAGTTCTGTTTTTAAAAACTTGTTTTATAAAATCTAAAAAATTATTCATTTTATTATGTATTTAAATTGATTGAAAGTGGTGGCCGAATCAATGGAATTCCTTTTAATTTCGCATAAATCGCTAGACAAATCAGCTCTCCCCCCTTTTACGGTTAAGCCAAGCTTGAAATTATTTTTTGCAATTCCAATAATTTTTTCATTATAATTTCCAAAAGGATAGGCAAAAAACGCGCATTTTTTATTCAATTTTTCTTCTATTATTTTTTTTGATTCCAAAATCTCTTTTTCCGCGTCAACCAAATCTATTTTTGACAATTTTTGATGACTGACGGTGTGCGGTTCAAAATCAATCAAGCCGGAATCATTCATTTTCTTAATTTGCTCCCAATCAAGCATTTTAAGACCGTGTTTGTCTTTTTCTGCGCCAACAATACCGACGGTTAAAAATATTGCCGCCGGAAAGTTATATTTTTTCAATATCGGAAAAACGTTTGTATAATTATCTTCATAGCCGTCGTCAAATGTTAAAACTATTGTTTTTTTTGGAATTTCTTTTTTATTTTCCAAATACTCAAATAATTGAAACAAGCTGATTACATTAATTTTTTTTTCATTCAAATAACTCAGCTGCCTTTTAAAATCATTAAATCCGGTTGTAAAAAAAAGACCATTATCTCCAACAGAGTGATACATTAAAATAGTACCGCCAGTTGAACGGCGGCGGCGGATTAAATTTAAAAAAAAGAAAAGGAAATTTTTAGCAATTTTTTTCATCCTTTTTGAATGCCAATAAAATTATATGCCCCGCAAAAACAGAAAATATTTTGTTTGCGGCAAACCTCGCAATTTTTAAAAAAATACTTTTACCATTATATATTTTACGAAAAAGAGGAGCTAAAAAACCGCTTTCTTCCTCCATGCCTTTAACGCCGTCGAAAGATTTTTTGTAAACCAAGCTGAATCCTTTTCTTTGAAAATGTTTAACAACGCCGTTATAATCCAAGGCAAACTGATAAAAATCGCCTTCTTTAAAATTCGCCGAAGTAAAAAATGGATATCTTCCCAGTTTTGCTTTTATTTTTCTCAATAATGACAAATGAGGAAAAGTAATAAACAAATAACCATTTTTCTTTATGGCGCGCCTCATCTCGTCGGAAATTTTTTCATAGCCTCCAAAAAAATGTTCAATCACGCCCAATGACCAATAAGCGTCAAAATATTCATTTCCAAAATTTAAGTTTCGCACATTCCCTCTGTAAATTTTAAGATCGGGAAAATTTTTATTTAACCTGCCAACGACATTCTCGGCAAAATCTATCCCATAAGCGTCGTAGCCGCGCAAATCAAGCGAATAAACGAAATGGCCCATACCACATCCGCCCTCTAAAATTTTTATTGACTTATTTGCCGGTAAAAATTTCTTTGTTATAGAGCTTACGAACCGATCGCGGCGGCCATTTCTCTCTACGGCTTCTTTAAAATCTTCAATCTCCCATTGTTTATCCCAAAAAAACGAATCGGCATTATTGCCGGTAAAAATTAAACGATTATTCTGTTTATCGTAATACTTCATTATTTAAATTTAATCGGTTATTTTTTTTATTACCTTGGCGGGTACGCCGACTGCCACAGAGCCGGGAGGAATATCGGAAGTAACAACTGCGCCGGCGCCAATAACAGAATTTTTACCTATAGTAATGCCGGGATTTATAATGGCGCCGGATCCCAGCCAAACTCCGTCTTCAATAATAACCGGCTTATCAAGATGATCTCTCTCGGCCATTGTTTTTTTATAGTTTAACCCGCCCGTATTTATTATGCAAAAAGGAGAAATGTGGACGTAATCGCCTATCTTTATCGGAGCGCGAGCGTTCAACATGGCGTATTCGTTAATAATTGAATTATCGCCTATTTCAATATTTTCCGGATGATAAAGCACTATACTTTTTGCAATAAAAGTATTTTTTCCTATTCTCGCAAATAAACTATTCCATAGCCTTAATTTAATTTTTATTTTATTTATAATTTGGCGCATATATTTTTAATGGATAATATTTTCATAAATCAACGTAATCGTTTATATTGTAGTTTACCTTAATATTCTCCTCAATAAACCGTTTTGCTCTCTCCGTCATTTTTTTAAATTCACTGGATCCGCTTAAGCAAAAATTTATTTTCTCCGCTAATTTTCCAATTTTATCTTCTTCTCCCCATAAAAAACCCCTTTCTTCGTTATCGCCGATAAACTCTTTAATAGCTTCAATTTTGCTTCCTATCACCGGCACGCCCATATACATCGCTTCTCTAAAAACAGTCGGACTGCCTTCTGAAAAAGAAAATAAAATAAAGATGTCGGCGTCTTTATAATAATCCCATATTTTTTCGTGGGGAATAAAACCGGCGAAAATAACACGATCGCTTATCACCAAATTCTCAGCTTCCGCTTTCAATTTATTTTTTAAAACGCCGTCTCCGACTATGATTAAAGTTAAATCATCTCTTTTTAATTGCGCAAAAGCTTTCAGGAGCCCTGAAAAATTTTTTTCTTCTTCCAGCCGACCAATGGAAAGAATTATTTTTCTATCAGCAGAAATATTATAAAAATTGCGAATTTTATCTTTGGTCGAAACATTGATTATCTCTTTATCTCTTTCTATTACATCCTCAACCATTATTTTTATTTTTTCCTCTTTTATGCCGATTTGACGCAAGTAATTTTTTGTAGCGGCTCCGTTAGCGATAAAACAATCAATAAAATGCTTGGCTGTTGTTTCTGAAAAATAATGGAATAACCACCGTAAAAATGAAAAATTTCTGGATTTAGCCAATCTTGTCGGCATTGAGCCGAGAAAAAAAACTATCCTTGATCTAAAAAATATCTTTATGAAAAGAGAAGAAAGAGTCAACGGAAAATCGCGCACGAAAATAATGTCGGGATAAAACTTTTTCTTTAATAAAATAATCGGCGTTAAAAACAGCAATAAAAAATCATAAGCGACCCTAAATTTTCCTAAAAATGCTTTAAGATGAACAGTTTCTATATTGCCTGATTTCTTGCAATAACTCTTCGGCGACCAACTTAAAATAAAAAGATTATTAAACTCCGGCGCCAACCGATCGCGCTTCATTTTTTGCGCCAATTCATTAAAGTTTTTTTCAAAAATATTACGCCAATCATAACTTAATATTAAAATCTTTAAAGGTTTTTTAATAATCATAATTATTTTTTAAGTTCCAACAAGATCTTTTTAACCAACAGGGTTAAGTCGTGATTTTTTATAACTTCTTCCCTTAATTTTTTGCCCAATTCTCTTTTTTCCGTTTCGCCAATTTTTAGCAGGGACATCAATTTTATTTTTAAATCCTCGTTGTCATTTTCTTTAAACATCAGCTCTGGCGGAAGTATGCCCCGAAACGATTCGTTGGAAATCAAAACTAACGATTCGCAAGCCATTGCCTCTAAAATTGTTTTATCCAAAGAGCCGGAATTGGTTAAATTAATAAAAATTTCGTTTTTATTATAATGCGCCGGGGTTTCGTAATTTTTAACTTTGCCAAAAAATTTGATTTTCCCCCTTTTTTCCATCTCCTCGGCTATCTTTTTTATTCCCTCATAATAATCTTTATCCCTTTCCGCCGGCTCGCCTACTACATTTAAAACAAAATCCGCGCCCTTCTCATCAAGCGTTTTAATAGTCTTAATTAAAACATCAGCTCTTTTTATCGGAGAAATACGTCCCAAAAAAAGAAGGGAATTTTTTATTTTTCCCGCTGTTTCTTCTTTTTTAAAAATATTTGTGTCAATTCCGGCCGGCATTATCTTGCCCTTGCTTCCGCTGATTTTGGAATTAAAAGAGAATGGAGAGGTATAAAAAGTAATATGCGCCAGTTTGACTGCTATCCACGTCGCTAAATTGCCGATTGCGTGGTTGTTCCATAGCGATACTTTCTTTGCCCAAAATCGCCATAAAATTCCGCCCAACGCGACATATTCCGAATTCATATGCGCGAATACCGCATCGTAATTTTTGCGTTCTTGCCAAATATACCTGTAAAAATTAAAAATATATTTTAATTTTTTAAACAATTGACAATTGACAATTGACAATTGACAATTTTTCTCTTTGCCTAAAGACAATACCTTAACATTGGGCGGCAGATTATATTCACCTCCATAAAGGCAAATAACCGTCACCCCTTCGCAATGCTTAGCGAATTCGGCAATCCAGCCATAAAAAAATCCCAAAACATCATCATTTATATCTACTTTCTGTGTGGTTATAAGTAATTTCATTTATGTTATATGTTACGTGTTATGTGTTGCGTGAAGTGGCTTTCTCCCAGCTTTTTTTATACAATCGCAACATTTCTTCCTTTGACGGCAACCGGCTAATCGCCCGGCGCGCTCCTTCGCCTATTTTTTTTCTTAATTCTTTGTTATTAATAATTTCAACCATGGCCGCGATCAACTTTTCTTTGTCGCCAACCGGGATAATTATGCCGCTTGCCTGTCCTGAGCTTGTCAAAGGATCTTTTATAACTTCGCCGGCGCAGCCGACATCGGTCATAATAATCGGGAGACCAAAACTGGCTGCTTCAATAACCACCAATCCCCAGCCTTCATAATCGGAAGTAAGTAAAAACGCATCTGCCTTACTATAAATATCACATAACTCTTCTCTGTTCTTCTGCCCTAATAATTTTACATTATTCCCCAATCTTAAATTTTTAATTTTTAATTCTAATTTTTTTCTTTCTTTCCCCTCCCCCACAATCCACAACTCAACTTTTATGTTGCTGGTTGTAAGTTGTAAGTTGTTAGTTACTTCCGCCATCGCCTCAATCTGCAGACTGATATTTTTAACCGGCGCCAATCTGCCAACCGTCAAAAAAATAAATTTGTCATTGTTACGTATTGCGCGTTCCACGTTACGCGTTATGCGTTCAACGAATATCGGCGCCACTGTTATTTTTTCTTCCTTTACTTTAAATTCATTTATGAGTTGCTTTTTAAGCCGCTGGCTGACAGTTCGGACGGCGTTAGCTCTCGGAAGGACAAATTTTGCTGTCGCGGCGCGCAACCCTTCAAACTTTTCCCAACCATGAAGCTGAATATGCAAACCTATTCCGAACCGCCAGCGCAAAATTAATCCGAGGAGCGCCAAATAATATGGATCTTGCACCGTAATTAAGTCAAATTTTTCCTTCTTAGCTAATTTAAATAAAAAGAACAGGATACTAAAAAATTGAAAAAATTTGCCGCCACCGCCCGCGCTTATCGCTTTTACATTGACGGATAAATCCACTTCCGAACAAACGCTATTCGGAACAATAATGGTAATTTTTTCAACTAATGCCCCATATTCTATCGCTCTCTTGGCTGTTTCGGAATTGATATTCAGAGCGGATTTATCCGTACCGATGCTTAAAATTTTCATAATTTATTCTATATTCCCGCAAACCTTGCAGAGCGGAAATTTTCTTTTATAAGCCGCGGTTCTTATATCCCTCGCCTTCTTGGAAAACCATAAATCTTTTAATCCCATCTCGTCCAATTCGCCGTAAACATAATCGCCGAGCAAATCAAAACAGCACATCACGGCGCGGCCGTCCGCCAAAACGGTAAAAACGCGATTAACATCCGGGCATTTTTCGTAAATTTTTTTCGGTTTTAAATCCCCTCCTTCTTTTTTATAAACAATCGCATCATCGTAAATGTCCTTGTCAGCCAAAAATTTCTCGCCCAGTTCTTTTATTTCGGCGTTGCCATAAGCATATTCGCTCAATATGAACGGCTTAATATAAAGTTTGTCAATTTTATTTTTCGCGGCGAATTCCTTTATGGCCGGTATCTCATCTTGGTTAAGTTTATTCAGAATAAATTGCAAAGTTATAATCGGTCTTTTGATGCGGAGTTCCGCTTTACGGCGGCATAAATACTCAATATTTTTTTTCACTGTCTCAAAATTACCTCCGCCCCTGAATCCTTCGTAAGATTCTTTTTTAAGCCCATCCAAAGCTACCCTTGCTTCGCCCAAGCCGGAAATTAAAAGCTCTTCCGTTTTTTTTTCGTCCAAGAGCAAACAATTAGTAGAAATCATTGTATGAAGATTGTTTTGCGAAGCATATTTTATCATTTCAACAATATCCGGATGCAAAAGCGGCTCGTTGGAATTGTAAAGGTAGGCTATATGGACGTAATTTTTTATGTTATCAATTATTTTTTTGAATTTCTCCAAATCCATCATGGCCGGCGGCCGGCGCGCGTGAATCAATTTATGCGGCGTGGGACAGGTCGGGCAGCGAAAGTTGCAGGTATTGCTCGTTTCAATAATCGCGGCATAAGGGGTTTTAAAAATCGCATGTTTCGCCAACGATTTAAAAAGATGCCAGACCTTTTTCGCCTCGCCATTCATTAAATTATACCAAACGAACCATTTAAAAACCGTCCAAACATATTTAATTTTTTTAATAATATTTCTCATTTGGAAAAAATTAATTCATGTTCTTTAATAACTCTGTTAATGTTCCATGCGACCACCTCGCCATCCCAGCCGCTTGACGGCGTAGGTGGCGTTCCGCTTTCCGCCTCGGCAATCGCTTCTTTTAACTTTTCGGCGATATCTTCCATTTTTAAAGGGTCAACATAACGGATAAGTTTATTTTTCAAGCCGGCGTAATAAAATTCGCACTCACGCGTCAGAATGACCTGTTTCCTCATTGCCAATGCTTCTGAAATAAGATTGGGATTAACTTCGGTTAATGAAACAAGCGCTACCGCGTCACTCTCGCCCATCTTTTTCCGCAATTCATCCCTCGTCAATTTTGGCAAAACCTTAACCGCCCCGGCTAAATCGTTGTCGCGGACGTATTCTTTAATAATTTTTTCTTCCGGCCCTTCACCAATGATTTCAAGGGTAATTTTTTTAACCGGAAAATTCTTTAAAGCGGAAGAAAACGCCTCAATCAGTTTTAAAAGATTTCTTGCTTTTATGAAACGGCCGGCGTAAAGCACCCTTACGTAATCCTTGTTTTTTTTGCCAATTTCAATTTTCGAAAAATCGGCAACCGGTTTGATATTTTTTATCACCTTCGCCTTGCTGGAAGGAAAATTCCGGTATTTTACGTATATATCTTTAAGTAAATTGGCGTTGAATATCACGGAGTCGGCTTGGCGAAGAACGAATTGAGTTAAGAAATAAATAATTTTTTCCTTAAGGCCAAATTCTTTTTTTCGATAATACTCCTTTAAGGTGTCGGCACATAAGCCAAGTTGCAATGCCTTTTCCCACTGGTAATCTCCTCCCAGCCGTATAATCAATTTTTTTATTCTTAATAATTTAACCGCCGCGGCCGGCAAGCCGACGCTTAGCAAATCAAAAGCGTAAATAATTTGAGCTTCGCGCGAATCCTTTAACAATTCCCAAAAATAATTAAAGTAGCGGAAAAGAATGTTTCGTTCGCGGCTGATTGTTTTTTTAAAAAATCCTTTTGCATCTTTTTCTTCCTTGTCGGCTTCGCCAAAAGTCAAAACCTCAATTTCATAACCGCGGCTCGCCAATTCCTCCGCCATTATTTTGCTGTAAGTGGCCGGACCGCCGATGTCGGGCGGAAAAATTCCTGTGGCGATAATTATTTTCATGAAATTATTTTTTCGTATATTCCGTCAATTTTATTTATAATATTTTTCCAATCGTATTTTTTGACCGTTTGAAGAGCGTTCGCGGAGAGCTTGCCTGCCAAATTTTTGTCTTTCAATAACTTAATTATCGCTTCCGCAATTGCACGCGAATTTTTCGGTTCAATCAAGAAGCCGTTTTCTCCGTCCTGAATTATGTCCGGAATGCCGCCAACACGAGTGCCGATCGGCGGTACCCCGCAGGCCTGCGCCTCAATAAAAACTATTCCCAGCCCCTCGGCGAGCGACGGGCAAATAAAAACTTCCGATTTTTTAATTTCTTTTAGTGTTTCATTGTGCGGCAAATTTCCTTTTAAAACAACGAAGTCGGCAATATTCAAATCTCTTATCATCGCTTCAATTTCTTGCCGTTTATTTCCTTCTCCCACTAAGACCAATTTCGCTTCCGATACTTCTTTTAAAACTTCCGGCCAGGCTTTAATTAAATAATCCAGCCCCTTTTCCCAAGACAGCCGCGCCACGCAAATTACGCGATTGGCGACTTTTTCCTTGCTCGCGGGAATTTGCGATAAATCAACGCCATTGGGAATTATAAATATTTTTTCCTTGTTCGCTCCCAGCCGCGCGGCTCTCGCGCCGAGAAAATTACTGATAGCCGTTATGATATGCGGAGCGAGGTGGATGCACCGCCAAAAAAACTTGATAAAAAATTTACTCTGTTTTAAAGGATCGTCAAGGTCGCCGCTTTGTAAAGTTAAAATTCTTTTTGCGTGAGGGTAAATATATTTTGTCAAAACCAACGCGCCGCCGGCATAGCTCTCCATTATGGCATGGGCGATCTCCGGCTTCAAGCTCCTTAATTTCAAGGCGGCAAGTAGAGGATAAAACGGCTTATCTATTTTTTTATGTCCTACGCCTAAGCGGACCAAATTAAAATTCTCCCGCCTTTCTTGTTTCGGGAGTCTTCTGTCCAATCTGGCGGCGATTAGCGTAATGTCATATTTTTTTCCCAACCTTTCCGCTATTTCTTTCACCATCTGCTCCGCCCCGCTCATAAATGGCTCATAAAAAGCCGATAAAATGACTACTTTTCTTTTTCTTTTTTCCATAGTTCTCGTATGGGTTGTCACCGGATACCATCTCTACTGCATACCCTTGTAATATTCGTAAGTAGCTTTTAAATTTTCTTCCAACTTATCCTCTATCTTGCCAAGCAATCGATGCATTTTGGACACGTCCGGACTCCTGTATCTTATTTCATATTTTCTCGGTGGCAAAAACTTCGGCTTTAAGGCCTTTCCGCTTATCCTTATTAATTTCTCCGCGAGTTCCAATATGGTGGTCTGTCTTCCCAATCCTATATTGATAATTTCGCCGTTCGTGGCCGGATTAAGCAATGTTATAATCGCCAATTCCACGTTGTCTTTTATAAAAATAAAATCGCGCGTCTGATAACCGTCGCCGAAAATCGTTGGCACCTCGTTGTTTATTATTTGTTTTATAAAAACGCCTATTACGAATCCGTAAGCCGAAGATTCCTGCCGCGGCCCAAAAACGTTAAAAAATCTTAAAGAACAGGTCGGCAGACCATATTTGTCAGTATAAATATTTATCATTTTTTCTCCTATCAATTTTACGAGAGCGTAAAGATGCACGTTGTTTCCCTGGCTATCATTAATTTCCCGTTCCCTGTCTTCGTGGAGCGGCAAAACATCGGAATTGCCGTAGGCTTCAGAAGAAGAGGAGAAAATAACTTTTTTAACGCCACATTCCCTTGATAATTTCAAAATATTTTCAATTCCGATAATATCGGGAAGGACGATAAGGGGGTTTTCCTCCACTCTTTTTACGCCCAAAACCGCGGCATAATGAAAAACGTAATTAATTTTGTTGCCGTGAAAAACGGCGGACAAATTTTCATATTTGTTGGCGTCGCCCTCAGTAAAAATAAAATTGGCGTTTCCCAAATTATGCGCGATATTTTCTTTTTTGCCCGTAAAAAAATTGTCAAAACAAATAACTTTTCCGCCCAGTTCCAAGAGCCGGTCGCATAAATGCGAACCGATAAATCCGGCTCCGCCGGTAACCAAAATTGTTTTGTCTTTTATTTCATTTAAATTAATCATAATATAAAGCGTTAATTTTTTATCTTTTTTAAAATTTCCTCAATTAATTCTTCCCCATGCGCCCCCCTTAGCAACTCTATGTCCTTTCCGCTTGATGCCAATAAATGGATATTTTTATCTCTTATACTTTCTAATATTTTAACGCCAAGATTGTCTACGGCTATTTTTTTATACATTTCCAGGAAAGCGGCGAAATCCTTAATTAAACAATCCCCGCCCGCCCCGCGGCCGCCTTGATGAAAAGGATGGGTATGCGTTTCGCCGATACGCGGATCGGCCGCGATCGCCTTTCTGATTACGTCCCAATTGCGCCCGCTTTTTTTAATTAAATCATAAAAAAGATTCATGAATATGTTTTTAAAATAAAAAAAACAATTTCCGCCGTATTTTATGAATTCCGCTTCTCCAGCCAAGCAAATTATCTCATAGGGCGCGCGAGGTAAAACTTCCATCACTTCTTTCGCCTTGGCGCGAAAAATATCCGTATCTTGGGGTATGCCGATGATATTGCGGGCGGGATTGGCGGCGTCATAAGCGGCCGTGGAGCGAGTTAAAAATTCAGGGGAATGCAAAACGTAAATACGGGAATTTTCTTTTTGAACGGCCTCGGTCGTGCCCAAAGAAATCGTGGATTTTATTACAGCCGTTTTCCCATCGCCGACCAAATGGAGAGTTCCTTTTAAAACGCTGTCGTCAAAGCCATTATCGGGGGTGGAAGGAGTCGGAACGGCTATAAAAACGATGTCGCATTCTTTTATTTTATCCTTATTGCCGATGTATTTCTCTTCAATTGAATAGCGTACAACTTCAAAGCCCCTCTTTTCAAAATCATCGGCGTAATTTTTACCGACCCATCCCTGGCCGATAAAGCCGATTTTTTTATCTTTCTTTCTTTCCATTTCCATAAATACAATATAAAAATTAAAAACTACTATAATTATTAAATAAACGAGCAAAAAAGTCAACGATTTTATCCTACATTCTACTCCCAAGCTGAATTAATCCAAAAGGGCACCTAAGTTAAGGTA
>CAZZBC010000006.1:0-6383 GCA_964652175.1 uncultured Gammaproteobacteria bacterium
CTAATATTACAGCGAAAACAAAGTTTTCACCAACCAATTTTAAGTATTAAACCTTTTTGCTCTTTCTAATGTTCTTCTGTAAAATAGACATCACAGGAGGACATTATGAAAAACAAAAATAAATGTAAAGTTAAAAGTAAAACTAAAATTAACAAAGAACTTTACTGTCAATTTTTACTGGGGGCTCAAAACAATTTTACGATGACGGCGATGGCTGATTTATCAAGCGGATTGACTCACGATAAAATCAATCGTTGGGCATCGGAAACAAAACTTACTCCCCGTATACTTTGGAAATACACCCAACCCCTAATTACCGAGAATAAAGATGACGGCTTCATTATTGTGGATGATACCATTATTGAAAAAGACAGGGGCAAAGAGATAGCCTTATCTTCCACCTTCTTTTCCTCATCAGACAAGAAATATGTTAATGGTCTTAATTTAACATCTTTGGTTTGGAATAACGGAAAATCATGTCTTCCTTTTGACTATCGAGTTTATGCTCCAATCGCAGACGGTAAGACTAAGAATGATCATTTCAGAGAGATGCTGCAAATTTGTCATAAAAGAGGATTCCATCCTAAAGCAGTGTTAATGGACAGCTGGTATTCGGGAGTCGGCAATCTCAAAGCTATTGATAGCTTTGGCTGGACTTGGATCACTGAGTTGAAGAAGAACCGTATCATAAATCATAATGACAAATTAGACAAACTGGATATTCCTAAACAAGGATTAAAGGTTCATTTAAGAGCCTATGGATTTGTAAAGATAATTAAGAGAGTGGTTACAGACGATCACCTTGGTTATCTGGCTACTAACAATATTGATTTTTCAGCTGATGATATATCAAATGGATATGCCAGACGCTGGAAGATCGAAGAATATCACCGCGCCTTAAAACAAATTACCGGTATTGAGAAATGCCAAGCAAGAATCGGTCGAATACAAAAGAATCATATCTTTTGCAGTATTCTTGCTTTCATCGCTTTAGAAGCTAAAAGACTAAAAGATGGCATTTCCTGGTACCAATCTAAATATCAAATTATTAAGAAAGCTATTAAAACTTACTTGAAATCACCGACAATTAAACTTGATTTTGCGTAAGTCGTGTAAATTTATACCATGGCTAAAAAGGTTTGGGATGAATTTTTCAAAAAAGAAAATAATTCCAAGAAATTTGGTAAGCATATTTTTGATTATTCTAAACCAGATAAGGACATCGTCCGTTTAGTTTCTTTTTTGAAAAAAGAAAGAGTCAAAAAAATCTTAGACCTTGGCTGTGGCAATGGGAGAAATAGTAATTTTTTGGCGGCGAAAAACTTTAATATCGTAGGGATAGATAATTCTAAATTGGCAATTAAAAAAGCAAAACATGAAAATAGAAAAGTTAAATATCTGTTTGCAGATATGAAAAAGTTACCATTTAGAGAAGATTTTTTTGATGCTGTAATATCAACCCAAACAATTTTTCATGGACTTTTGAAAAATATCAGAAAGACAATTCGAGAGATAAAAAAAGTAACTAAAAGTAATGGATTAGTTTTTATTACACTTCAACCCATGAAGGGCAATAAATACAGAATGGGTAAAAAATTAGAAAAAGGCACTTATATTTCAACCGACGGAGATGATAAGGGAGAGGTGCACCACTTTTTTGCAAAAGCGGAAATTTTGAAGGAATTTCAAGATTTTGATTTTATTGATTTTCATCTTGAGAGAAATCTTAATTATTGGTATATTTTAATGAGAAATAAGAAATCCGGCGCGCCAGCTTTGCTGGCTTGAATTGCGACGATTTTGAAAAAAGGTCAGTTCCGAAACCCGCCCGCATTCCTCCCCAGACCCCTCCTGCGGGCGGGACGGGAGCCGAGGCAGGGCGAATCCATATCCCCAGTCAAATGTTTCGCCCTGCCGAGTCCGCATTAGTTTTCAGGGTTCTCCGCAAAATGGGTTCTGACTTTTTCAAACAAACACCACCAAATTTACGATAAAATACTAGTGTCTACGTTAATCTATGGAAAAACAATATGGCCGTGTCGCCAAACTCAATGCTAAATTTTAGCTTTTATTCTAAAATTAGCAATTCTTGCTAAAAAAACGGCAAAAAGTGCAGTGCTAATTTTAGCCAAAAATTTTAATTGGCGACAGGCCCATTTAGGGATTTTTATTACAGATTCTAAAGAATTGAAGCAGTTGACGAAAGTGATTGATAATCCCGTAAAAACTTTACAATTTGGTTCCAACTAACACGGGCGAGGTCCACTCGACTCGCCTTCCTGGGGTGGAAGGCTCGCTAATGGCAAACTATTTTAGTGTTTAATAATAATAAAGTTCTACGAAGAACAAATAAAAAGTCATTTTTATATTTTTGTTCGTGAAAATTTAATTTAGCCATATTTTTAAGGGGGTAAAAAATATGATTTTTACAGATCAAAATTTTAAAAACGAAGTTGAACAAGCTAAAAGCCTTGTTTTGGTTGATTTTTACGCGGATTGGTGCGGTCCCTGCAAATTAATGGTGCCGGTTATTGAGGAATTGATTAAGGAGTATGAAGGAAAAGAAGGGGTAAAGATAGGTAAATTGAACGTGGATGAAAGTTCGGCAACAGCCCAAAAATACAATATTATGGGTATTCCAACTTTAATCTTATTTAAAAATGGAAAACAGGCAGAACAATTAGTCGGTTATAAAAGCAAAGAGGACCTTAAAGAGATAATTGATAAGAATTTATAAAACTTAAGTCCACAAATTTGTGGACTTAAGTCATTTTGAGTATAACGTGGATAAGTCCACAAATTTGTGGACTTTACTTTGAAATTTATTTAATTTTAGCCAAATTTTAAAAGTGAACAAGTTGTTGAAAAAATATCATTTTATCAGACTGTCCGAAAACCGTATTGTCATCCTAAACTTGATTCAGGATCCAGGAGTAATTGCGTTAATCTTGACTTATTATAGCTCCTGTTGGATTCCGGATCAGGTCCGGAATGACAGTTTTCGGACAGTCTAATCAGTTTAATCTATGTATGACGTAATAATCATAGGTGCGGGGCCAGCCGGCATGTCGGCCGCAATTTACGCCACGCGCCGGGAAATGAAAACTTTAATAATCGGTCGCGAGACAGGCGGGCAGGTTGCCATGGCCGGCGAAATTGAAAATTATCCCGGGTTTAAGTCGGTGAACAATTTTGATTTGATTGCTAAAATGGCCGAACAAGTAAAATCGCTGGGCGCGGAAATAAAGAACGATGAAGTGAAAAACATAGATCCTTCGACTACGCTCAGGACAGGCCCTTCGACAAACTCCCCTCGGCCTGAGCTCGGGACGAAGGCAGGGCAGGCCAGGCAAGAAAAATATTTTACTCTTTACACCAATAGGGAAAAGTTTGAAGCAAAAACTATAATCGTGGCCATGGGGCTTTCGCCCCGGCGTTTGGCAATCCCGGGAGAAGTGGAGTTGGCGGGCAAGGGCGTTTCTTATTGCGCCAACTGCGATGGGCCGTTGTTTAAAAATAAAACCGTGGCTGTGGTCGGCGGCGGCAACGCGGCGCTTGACGCGGCCGAGGTTTTGTCAAAAATCGCCGCCAAGGTTTATTTGATTCATCGCAACGAAATTTTTAAGGCGTTTGAAGAATTGGTTGACGAAGTGAAAGCCAAAAAAAACGTGGAAATGATTTTAAACAGCGAGGTAAAGGAAATAATCGGTTCGGCTCCGCTCACCGCAGGCGGTGCGACAAGGGTGGAAAAAATAAAAGTTTTAAACAATAAAATTAACGAAATGAAAGACTTGGTTGTTGACGGCGTGTTTATAGAAGTCGGTCGCATCGCCAGCACGGATTTGGTTGGCGATTTGGTAGAACGCAACGAGCGCAACCAGATTGTGGTTGACGAAAAGTGCCGCACGACTTGCGACGGCATATTCGCGGCCGGCGACGTGACGCAAGTTGAATTTAAACAAATTACCATAGCCGTCGGCCAAGGCACAATCGCCGCCCTGGCGGCCTATCAGTATCTGCAGTTAAAGCAAGGCAAAAGCGGCATGGTGTTGGATAGAAGCGTGGCTAATCATAGCGTGAAGAAATAAGATGTTGCCCCCTTTTGTATAAAGGGGGTTGGGGGATTTAAAATTTGTAGAGACGCAAGATTTTGCGTCTCTACGGCATTTTAGATAAAAAAAGAGGCAGGAATTTTATTTCCTGCCTCTTGTGTTTTTATTTATTTTCTTGAAACAAAAACTGCTACCGGAAAGTCGTAGGATAAAAAACCGTCCATCTCTCGGATATTCATTTGCTCGCGGACATGTTTGGGAAAGTTCAGCATAAAGAATTTCCATTTCTCGTACTTTTCTCCAAGCTCACCCTCTTTCCAGTAAGTAATAGTGGAAATATATTCCAGAGTAATTTCAGATATTGTAAACCCAGCTTCTTTGAGAAGAATTTCATATTCCCCCTTGGTCGGAAAATACCTTTCCAAGTTGGCGTCTTTGTGTCCGGAGAGCTCATCTTTATAGTTGACTAGTAGGTTATAATAAAATTGGTTTTCTTTGCTGGCGCAAAATCCAGATAAGACAAATACCCCGTCCTGCTTAAGCACCCGGAAAATTTCCCGGATTGCTTCTTGCTGCGATTCCTTGTCGAGATCGTGAAGTGAACCCCTAAGAATAATTCGGTCAAAATAATTATCCGGAAAAGGGATCGAGCGTACATCAGCTTCAATTATTTTAGTCAAAGAGATATTGATTTGATCAAGCATTTCCCTTGAAAAATCAAGGAAATATAGTTGGCAGGACGCGCCAATCTTTTTAAGTTCAGTAATTATCGTTTTTTCCACAATACCCGTTCCGCACATCACGTCCAGTACTTTTGAACTTCCAGCCAAATTTTCAAGCTCCATTAATTTGATCAATTTTGGAATCATGTCATCTCTCCGAATTCCCGCATATTCTTCCGAACCCCATCTTTTCGCGATTTTTCGATATCTTTTCAATAAAGTGTGATTTATTTTCATTTCTTCTCCCCCTTCCTCTTTGTTTTTCTAAACTTTTAAAGAACTTTGTTAATTTTTTCAGTTCCTATTTTTTATAATTTGTCAATAATTATGGTTATATATAAATTAATAATATTAAATTTGACTTTATTTTAGTCATAATATATAATAAATATGACGACCAAAAATGTCGACATATATGGAAAATATTGAAAAAAAATTGGAAATTCTGGGAATAACCGGGAAGGAGCGAGATGTTTATATTTCTCTCCTAAAATTAAAAAAAGCTACGGTTATTGAACTTTTCCGTGAGTCCGGTATCAAGCGGACGACGGTTTACCATTGCCTTGATGATATAATTGAAAAGGGATTGGCGATAAAAGTTATTAAAGATAACAAAAAACTGTATATTGCCGAAGATCCTAAAGAATCACTCAAGGATTTTATTGAAAACAAAAAAAGCGTTATTAATTCTCTTATTCCCGACCTTCACGGGATTTTTGGAAAAGAAGCGTACCATCCAGAAATCAGGATCTATCGTAATATAGAGGGGATAAAAAAAGTTTTTGAGGATATTTTAACCTCCGCGGAAAAAATTTCCCGTTACTATATTTCCGACTTTAACTTGGAAGAACTGGTAGGAAACGAGTATGTAGACGATTTTGTGCGGAGAAGAATCAATGCCGGAATCAAATCAAAGTCTTTGCGTTCGTTTACGTACAAACCAGAAAGAGAAAAAGGAGAAACACACGCCAAACAGCTTCGCGAGGTGAAATTTTTGCCGGAAAATATTTCCATCAAGCCCTATATTTGTATTTATGATAATAAAGTAGTAGTAATTTCAACCAAAGAAGAAAAACTAGGGTTTATTATTGAATCTAAAGAATTTGCCAACGCGCAAAAAGCGATATTTGATATAATATGGAATACAGTGGCAATGTAAATTTTAAAGTAAAACTTATAATGTGAAAATTAACATTAGTTTGCTTGTTATGGTTATCACTATGCTAGCGATAGTAGACATTTTTAAATCAATGTTTGAGATTATTTGGGAGAGTGTAAAACTGTAGAGACGAGGCAATGCCTCGTCTCTACGAAGGTGATATTTTATGAATGGCGACATTTTAAAATTTAAAAACAAATACCGCGTGGAATCGGCGCGGCGAGAAGGATGGGATTATTCGCAGGACGGATGTTATTTTGTGACGATTTGCGCGAAAAATAAAGAAATGTTTTTCGGGAAAGTGATTGGGAATGAAGATGAGGCGGGGGTGGAGTTGTCGGAAATCGGGAAAATCGCGGATAAATTTTGGTTGGAAATTCCAAAGTATTTTCCATTTATTCGGTTGTATGAGCATATAATAATGCCAAATCATGTTCATGGGATTATTGT
>CAZZBC010000006.1:6393-31004 GCA_964652175.1 uncultured Gammaproteobacteria bacterium
TGATGAAAATGTAGAAATGCAAAATTATGTTCGTAGCGTAGAGACGCAAAATTTTGCGTCTCTACGGGGTGAATATAAGAATAAATTCGGTCCGCAATCAAAAAATTTATCATCAATTATAAGGGGATTTAAGGCTGGTGTTAAGAAATACGCAACAATAAATAATATTGATTTCATTTGGCAATTACGATTTTACGACCGCATAATTAGAAACGAAGAAGAGCTAAACAAAATTCGGCAATATATTATAGACAATCCATTGAAATGGGAATTGGATAAAAATAATCCGGAGAATTTGTTTATGTAATCCGTAGAGACGCAAAATTTTGCGTCTCTACGTTTATTTATGTTAAATCTCAAAAAAGAACAAGAAATATTTAATAAGGGCTATAAAATTATCGCCGCTTTGGACGAAGCCGGCCGCGGACCTTTGGCCGGAGCGGTGGTGGCGGCCTGCGTGATTGTCACGCCGAAAATTTTAGAAGACAACGCGGAACTTCTGCCCCGCTCGGTTAACGACTCAAAAAAACTTACCGCCAAAAAACGGGAAGAACTTTTTGAAATTATCAAAGAAATTTTTCCAATCGGCATCGGCGTTTGCGACAACAAGACCATTGATCGGATAAACATTCTGCAGGCCTCTTTTCTGGCCATGAAAAAAGCGCTTGGCGCGTTGAAACAAAAGCCGGATTTTATAATTTTGGACGGCAAATTTCCGATTCCAAACATAAGCATAGAACAGGAAGCGATTATTGACGGCGACGCCAAAGTTTTTTCCATAGCCGCGGCGTCCATCGTCGCCAAAGTAACGCGCGACCGAATGATGCGCGAAATGCATGAAAGGCATCCGGATTATGGGTTTGATAAGCATAAAGGATATGGCACTAAGTTGCATAAGGAACGGCTGAAAAAATTCGGCCCCTGCCCGATTCACCGCAGGAGTTTCGCCCCAGTCAGGAGATTAATAAAGTAACAAAAATATAAGTCCTCCCTCTTTAGTAAGGAGAGGAACAAATGCTTTACGTTCTTCCGTAGTCGGTAGCATTAAAGGTGTTATTGTTAGATAATTTAAAATGAAGTATAATATATAGTAATTAGCAATTCGCATGTCCCGCTGTTATGCCTTCGGCAGCCCCATTGCAAATGGGGCACATTCGAATGGTGAGTTTAAATAATTCGCCTGGGCGGTCCCGCCGTCGGCGGGATAGCGCCGCTCTCCCGAAAGGGAGATAACATAGCGAAGCGAATAACTTATGAACAAGGTAACGGGAGGTAACGCCTTGGTTGACGCCAATTCAATTATGGAAGTCGCTCAAATCGGCGACAAAACAAAAGTCGCTGATTTGGGTTGCGGAACTTCCGGTCATTTTGTTTTTCCGGCGGCCAGACTGGTTGGCAAAAACGGCAAAGTTTACGCCGTTGATATTTTAAAAACCGTTTTGGAAAATATTAAGAAACGCGTTAAACAGGAAAACTTGGATAATATTGAGCCGGTTTGGAGCAACTTGGAAATATTTGGCGCCACAAAAATAGAAGCCGGCAGCCTCAACGCGGCCTTGCTTGTTAATACCTTATATCAATCAACAAAAAGAGTGGAAATTTTGCGCGAAGCCATCAGAATGTTAAAGAAGGATGGCAGGTTGGTGGTGGTTGAGTGGAAAAATATTTCCTCGCCCTTTGGCCCGCCAGCCGAGGAGAGAGTGAAACTTGATTTGCTTAAAAAGGGGGCGGAAAGGCTGGGATTAAAGTTGGAAGAAGAGTTTGAGGCCGGCCCTTATCATTACGGTTTGGTATTTACTAAGATATAATGCAAATTTGCAAATGCATGCGAATGCCGCGAATTGCGAATGAATATTGATTAGCAATTAGCGGGTTAGCATTTATTCGCGTATCAGCGTCATGTATGGGTAATTTGTTGACATTAAAATTTTGGTTTAATTTGAGGCCGGGTCTTTTGTCGCCGGCTTATCAAAAAATTTTTATTGGCCTAATTATTGTTTCGACAGTTTTAACCTTATTTTTTTGGTTTATTAAAAGGAAAGTCAAAGTAAATTTGTACAGCCGTTTTTGGAACGGCTTGTATTCTTTTAGTTTAACCAATGCCTCTGTTGGGCTTGTTATCTGGTTTTTCAATTATGAAATGGTTCCTTTCCTTTCGGCCAGATTTTGGTTTTTAATTTGGGGAATTGAGATTGTCGTTTGGGCGGTATTTTTAATGAAGGTTTTAACTCGCATCCCCAAAATAAAAGAACAAGTTGAGAAAGAAAAAGAGTTTAAAAAATATATTCCGTAAATAAAAGCATGAGCTATAATCAAGACGTTGGAAAGTTCGGCGAGGAATTGGCCAGAAATTATTTGGTCAAGAAGGGTTATAAAATTATTGGCCAGAACATAAAAACAAGTTTTAAGGAAATTGACATAATTGCGGAAGAAAAAAGCGATGAATTGGTCTTTGTGGAAGTGAAAACGCGGACTTCGCAGACACTGGGGCCGGCCGAAGAAGCGCTTACTCCAGCCAAAATAAATAATTTTAAAAAGGGCGTGGATTTATATTTAATGTGGCGGGACCGGCTTGACGATAAAGAGGTTCGACTGGATTTAATTTCGGTGGATATTGATAAATTTAAAAAAACCGCCCAAATTAAGCATTATAAAGATATTTTTTAGTTGGTTATTCACACTTTTCCCCACATTAATTAGCGGCTTTCGCACAGCTTGTCAACCTCTTTTCTACTTGACGCCGCCTGCATGATTGAGATAAATTTAAAATGCCATTTTGAATGGCATTATTTTTTCCCATTAAAATTTGTGTTAGGGCTAAAAGGAGAGTATGGGATTTTTCCTGGGTTCATCCTTTTGGCCCTGCACTTGGGTTTCAAAATTTACGATTTAAGATTTGCGAATTGCGATTTAAAAATAAAAAATAAATCGGAAATCGAAAATCTGAAATCTAAAATGTTATTCGGTCCAGACAGGCCCCTTCTTTACCCCGCCCCAGTTTGAAAAACTGGGGCGGGGTTTGTTTAGAGAAAAATTTAATGGTATTATATTGTTATGTTTAATTTTAAAGCGTTAAAAATCATTTTGCCGATTTTTATTTTTTTTATTTTTGCCGCGCCGGCATTGGCCATCCCTAATGGGGTGAACCCCGTTAGAAATTCCAACGAAGCATTAGTATTTGCTGAAGTTGCGTTAAAAAATGAATCAATCGTGGGATACGCGCAGAACGTCATTTCTAACGGGGTAAACGTTTATTTTTTTTACGGCGACGATTGCCCGCATTGCGTTCGCGAAGAAGCTTTTCTAAATGAATTAGAGGAAAAAAATAAAAATATCAATATTCATCGTTATAAAGTTTGGAATAATCAAAAAAATGCCGATTTTTTAAGTTCTTTGGCGGATAAGTTCGGTTGGAACGTGCAAGGCGTGCCGTTCACGGTGGTCGGCAAAAAAACATTCAGCGGCTTTTATGATGCGGCAACCACCGGAGAACAAATTAAAACGGCAATTAACGATTGTTTGATCAATAAAAATTATTGCGCGGACATAATCGCCGGAGAAATTCAAGGGGTAAGCGATGATGGAAAAATAAAGGAGAAATTGGGAGAATGGGGGAAAATTTATTTGCCGTTTTTCGGCGAAACGAACATTAAAAACTTGTCCCTGCCGGTTTTAACCGCGGTTATAGCCGTTTTGGACGGCCTTAATCCCTGCGCCATGTGGATTCTTCTGTTTTTAATTTCGCTTTTGCTTGGCACCGGCGACAGGAAAAAAATGTGGGCGGTCGGATTGACTTTTATTTTTATGTCCGCGGTTTTTTATTTTGGCGTTTTGGCCAGTTGGTTGCATATTCTGTTGGTGGTCGGTTTTATCGCTTGGATAAGGATCGGCATCGCTTTAGTGGCGTTAATTGCCGGCGGCTACAGTTTAAGAAGATATTGGCTTGACCGCCAAGGAACCTGCGAAGTGATAGACGAGGGAAAGCGGAAAAATTTATTTGGCCGCCTAAAGAGCGTTGTGGCGAAAAATTTAACCTTAGCGGTTTTGGGAACCGCCGCATTGGCAATTTCAGTCAATTTTATAGAACTTGTTTGCAGCGCCGGCTTGCCGGCTGTTTACACGCAAGTGCTGGCTATGTCTAAATTACCTAACTGGCAATATTACGCCTACCTCGCTTTTTATTCTTTTATTTTTATTCTGGGCCAGCTCATTGTTTTTCTTACCGCCATGTTCACCTTGAAGTTAAAAGCGGTTGGCGCGCGATATGTCCGCTGGACGCGGCTTTTTGGCGGGATCATCATGGTTCTTATCGGCCTTTTGTTATTATTCAGGCCGGCGTGGTTGATGTTCGGGTAACTCCCACAAATTAACGAATTTAACAACAAATATACAAATATAGGATTCGTGTACCTGCCCTGTTAAATAATAAAAAATTTAACAGGGTGAATGAAAAGATTTGTTGATTTGTGGGAGATGTACATGAAAAATAAAATAATAAAAGGCAACATAAATTGACGATTATAACTTATGGAAATAATAACAAGCCCGCAAAATCACCAAATAAAAAATATAATCAAGCTGCGCAAGGCGAGCGAACGCGGGCGGCGGGGCCTGATTATTATTGAAGGCCATCGCGAATTGTCTTTGGCGCTGGCGGGCGGAGTAAAAATAGAAAATCTTTTTTATTGCCAAGAGTTGGCCGCGGGGAAAAATGTTCCGGTTGGTGTTAAAAAAGAAGGTATTATTGGCGTTTTCGCCGAGGTTTTTAAAAAAATTTCTTACCGTGAAAATCCGGACGGCTTTTTGGCTTTAGCCAAGTCTAAATATTTAAAACTGGAGGATATTAAATTAAGTAAAAATCCTTTGCTTGTTATTTTGGAAGCCGTGGAAAAGCCGGGTAATCTCGGAGCTATTTTGCGAAGCGCCGACGCCGCCGGGGTCGACGCCGTTATTATAACCGACTCTAAAACCGATATTTACAATCCTAACGCCATCAGGGTCAGTCAAGGGACGGTTTTTACCAATCAGGTTGTTGTTTGTGAAATTTCGGAAGCGATAAAATGGTTGAAAGAAAAAAAGATAAAAAATTTCGCGACTACGCCAGCGGCCAAAAAAGTTTATACTACCGTCGACTTTAGCGGGCCGGCTGCCATAGTCATGGGCGCGGAAGATGTCGGTTTAAGTAAAAAGTGGCTGGCCGCGGCGGATGAAAAAATAAAAATACCCATGCGGGGCAAAATTAATTCCTTAAACGTTTCCGTAAGCGCGGCAATTATTTTATTTGAAGCCGTGCGGCAGAGAACTTTGTCATTATGACCAACAGGCGATTGACGAGAATGAATTTTTTTGATAGTATTTTTTGTAGTCGGTTTCGGCTATTTTTATTTTTGAAATCTAAAATCGAAAATCCAAAATCTAAAATATTTTTGCAGTGGTAGCTTAGCTGGTTTAAAGCGCCGCCCTGCTCGCCTCGCACTAAAAATTTTAGTTTTGTTTTAAATATAATAATGGGACGGTAGTTCAGTTGGTTAGAACGCTGCCCTGTCACGGCAGAGGTCGCGAGTTCGAGTCTCGTCCGTCCCGCCCATTATTATTCGCTTTCAGTTTTGGTGCGGGGTTAGAAGTAGAAGTCGCGAGTTCGAGTCTCGTCCACCGCGCAAACAAAATAACTCCGTTTTGCGGAGTTATTTTGTTTGGAAAAATGAAAGAAGGCTAACTGTGCGGGATTTATAAATTATCCTTCAACCTTAACGTCGGGTAAAGGCCGAGAATAATGAGGGCGGCGAGAAAGATAAAAATTATTTTAAGAGGAAAGAAAATTAATATTATAGTGGAGGCGAGCATGGAAAAAATGTAAGCGGCGGGCATGGCCGTGCGGAAAAAATCAATCAGGTCAACGTCGCGGCCGTCAATTCTTTTGTAAAAATAAGAATCCCTAAGCGTTTGCAGGGCGGCGGCGCCGATGCGGGTTGTGAAAAGCGCAACAATCCATGGCAGCATCGCGGCTGAATTGATAAAATAAATCAAGAAAGTCGCGCTTCCCATAATGAGCAGAGCGAAAAAAATCATTTCTTTTTCTCCGAGCTTGGTATCAGCCAGCCAGCCGACGGGAAAAGGCAGAAGAAGAAAGGGAATAAGCATGAGAGTGAAGATAACGCCGATTTGTTGCCAATCCATCCCCAAATCTCTTAAATAAATCGGCATAAAAATTATCATTATCGCGTAAAACGACTCCAAGACAAAGGAAACGCAGTAAATTCTTTTGATATTCGGCCGCTGCCATGTTTTTTTAAGCAACTGGCCGACGGTAAGCCGCTTGTCAAATTTGTGGTTCACCCCGCTCAAACCGAAAAAGCCGATAAGAAGGATAAAAATATTTATAACCAAAGAAATAATGAATACCCCTTTGAAGCCGAAATTTTCCAAAATTGAGGTGGAAAGAAGCGGTCCCAATATGAAGCCGGCGTCCAAAAGCGTAAGATAAACGCCGCGTACTCGGCCGGACATTTTGTCAACGGAAAACGATTCCAGGATAATGTCCAAAGCCACGACTTCCAGCGCTCCAAAAATCATGTGAAGAACGAGAAAAATAGCGCCGCCCGAAGAAGGCGGTAATGTTACCAAGAATAAAAGCGAGATGAGTTTTATAATGAAGGAAGCGAAAAAAACATACGACTTGCCGATTTTTTTTACCAGTTTGTGAAAATTAAAAAGCGCGGCTAAAACAACCAAATAAGCCGCGATGTAAAAAATGCCGATGTTTTCCATGCCCAGCGCCTCCTTAAAATAGGTGGAAGTGATATAGGCCAAAAGCGCCTGGGAAAAGCCCATGGCGAAAGAAAGGAAATTGATCAGCTCTATTTTTTTCTTATTGAATTTTTCTTCGTGAATCGGAATTTTATCGTCATTCATAAATTTATTATATCAATAATTGCTTTTTTTATCCACCTCGTGTACAATAATTTAAGCTAACAAATTATTTTAACGCTAAGGAATCTCAATATTATTATTCGCATGTCCCGCATTCGCAGTTGCGGGTTCGCGGAGCGAATAACTTATGTCTTTATCCATCGGCATTGTCGGCTTGCCTAACGTGGGCAAGTCAACATTATTTAACGCCTTAACAAAAAAACAAGTGGAAGCGGCCAATTATCCTTTCTGCACGATTGATCCGAATGTCGGCGTGGTAAAAGTTCCTGATGAACGGCTGCTGAAACTGGCTGAGATTTCCAAGCCGGCCAAGATTATTCATGCAACCGTTGAATTCGTGGATATCGCGGGCCTGGTTAAGGGCGCTTCCAAGGGCGAGGGCTTGGGCAACCAATTTTTATCGCATATCCGCGAATGCGACGCAATTTGCGAGGTGGTGAGAAATTTTGAAGACAAAGACGTAATTCATGTCGTCGGCGAAGTCAACCCGGAAAGCGATCGCGAAACCGTAAATTTGGAGCTTGTTTTGGCCGATTTGGCCACGGTCCAGAAAAGATGGGAGCGAACAAGCAAGGATTCCAAAAGCGGAGACAAGGAGTTGATTAAGGAAAGGGATATTTTGGAAAAATTAAAGAAGCATCTGGAAGACGGCCGGCCGGCGCGAGAAATTGAATTAACCGAGGAGGAAAGGAAAGTTTTAAAGCCTTTAAATTTGCTGACCATGAAGCCGATTGTTTACCTGTTGAATGTGAAGGAGGGGGCAAATCCCCTCTGCCCCTTTTTATGCAAAGGGGGCGAACCCGTATTGTCCCCCTTGCCTGCCCCGTCGAATGACCTGGGGCGTAAGGGGGATGAAGGGGGTTTAAATTGGGATGGGAAAATAATTAAAATCAATGCGAAACTGGAAGCCGAGATCGCCGGCTTACCGGAAGAGGAACAAGCGGAGTATATAAAAGAATTGGGATTGGAGCAAAGCGGCTTGGACAAATTAATCAAGGCGTCTTACGAGTTACTCGGACTTATCACTTTTTTTACAACCGGCGCCGACGAGACGCGCGCCTGGATTGTTAAGCGCGGAGCCAAAGCGCCGGAAGCCGCCGGCGTGATCCATACCGATTTTGAAAAAGGCTTTGTTCGCGCCGAAGTTATAAACTGGCAAAAGTTCATTGAGGCCGGCTCCGAGGCGCGCGCGAAAGAATTGGGGCTTATTAGAACGGAAGGCCGTGAATATGAGATGAAAGATGGCGATGTGTGCCACTTCCTTATTAACAAATAAAGACGCCTTGAAATAAATCGCCAATTTGATAAGGTCTTTTTTGTTTATGTAGGGAGAATATTAGAATATACAAATATACGCGGTCGCGTATGTTTGTATACAAATGAAACGGACTAATACAAGAATTTGCAAAAATAAAAAATTTTGTTATTATAATAAAATAAACAACAAATTAAAAATAAACAGGAGGTGTTTATAGCGGTAAAAGTAAGAGTTCCGCAGCCGCTTCAAAAATTGACGGCCGGAAAAGACGAGATAGAAGTGGAGTCCGGGACAATAATGGAAGTTATTGAAAATATTGAAAAGGTATATCCGGGAATAAAGGAGAGATTATGCAAAAAAGAAGGGGGGTTAAATAAATTTATCAATTTTTTTGTTAATGAAATTGATATAAGATTTATTAAGGGGGATGAAACAGAATTAAAAGACGGAGATGATCTTTCAATAGTCGCGGCTATAGCAGGCGGTAAGCAAACCCGCCTTTTATTTTCCCAACACCACGATCTCCCTCCAAACCCTTTGCCCTTCGCGGCCGTAGATAATGGTGTTTCTGTCGGTGAGTTGGATAGTTTTATTGCTTCTCAAAGATTCGGAAATTGGATTGATAATTTTAAAGTTGTTTAAAGCGGGGTTTAAAATCCTCCTTAATCCCCCTTTGTTAAAGGGGGCAATTAGGAATACGGGCCAAATCATTACTACTCTTCCTTCCGGTTTTAAAATTTTATAAAATTCAGCCAGCACTTTTGAATATAATTTTTCCAACTCTTTCACGGTTTTTTGAAAATCAATTTTTCCCCTCTGCGGCCCCAGATACGGTTCGGTGACAATAGTGTCAATGGAATTTGGTTTAATAAATTTTGATAATTCAGTTGCGCTTTTGTTAAATAATTTAAAATCTAAAATCGAAAATCTAAAATGTTTTTTTGTCCACTCAATATTTTTTTGCGTGTCCGTTATCGCTTTTTTTGAAATATCAGCGCCAATTAAATTTTTATATCCCATAAGCATGGCTTCGGTAAGAATGGTGCCGGAGCCGCAGAAGGGGTCGAGAATAATATATTCGTCATTCTGAGCGTTGGCGAAGAATCCCGTTTCTTTTTGTTTGCCACGGGATCCTTCGCCCGCAAAAGCGGGCTCAGGATGACGAGATAAATTGAGCATAATCTGCGCCAGTTTGGGCGGCAGCATGCCGGAGCGATCATCGCGCGCCGGTCGGCCGTAGTCGCGAAAGGATAATTCTTTAAACGGTTGGACGGCGAGAGTTTTGCCAATAAGAATTTTATTTTCTTTTTTGAACAAAACTATTTCCGCGCCGTTATTAATAAGGCCATTTTGTTCTGCCACCACACTTGAAAGAGTTTTTTCTCTGCTCGTAACCCAACGGCTGGATACTTCCTTTTTTTTAAGATGTTTTTTTATTTCCATTCCGAAAACTTTTTCATTTATTTTAATTTTTCCATAATTGGAAACGCCAAAATTATATTTCTTGTCTCCTTTTATATTTTCCAAATCAAGCATTTCTAGAACCGCTTTTTTTATTTTCTCCGTGCCCTTTTTCACTTCGCCGGTTATTACCCCAATTTTGACGGTTCCACCCATTGTCTTAATTAAATTTTTTGCGTCTAGCCCGTCTTTTTCAAAAACAAAAATACCTTCCGGCAGGAGTTCGCCGCTTGTCGCTTCGTTGGATATTAATGATATTTCAGCGATTGATAGCGTCGGATTTGTTCCTAAAATAAAAAAGTATTTCATATTTTAAAATTACCATAATGCGGCGCTCTTGACAATTTTTTGAAACATGATAAAGTACAGACATAGTTATTAAATTGTTTACCTTCCCATGAATCCTTTTAGGATTATCCCGCGCGAATCAATTAGCGCGAGAAAGGTATTCTTATGAGAACTTTTTTAGTTCCCGGAGAATATCCGGGATTTTTATTTTTATGTCCAAAGTAAAATCAGACAAAATTCCCCATTATGAATTACTTTATGTTGTTGCCAATAAATTCAGCGAAAATGAATTGGAACCCATTGTGGCAAAAGTAAGAAAGATAATTACTGACAACGGTGGCGACATCACCTACGGCGAAAAATGGGGAGAAAGGCGCTTCGCTTATCCCATTAAGGGTTTTTATTACGGTTATTATTTTTTGGTTGAGTTTAATTTAACAGATGCCGATTTAGCCAAAATAGAAAGGACATTGCGCATGGCCGGTGAAATTTTGCGCCATCAAATCGTTTCCAAGAAAGTAAAAACCGCCGAAGAGCTTGAAAAGGAAAAAACTGTTGCCGCTAAGATAGCGGCTAAATCAGCCAGGCAAGCCGCCGAAGGAAAAATAACAAAAGAAAAGGGCAGAGAAAAGGTTGATTTAAAAGAGCTGGATGAAAAACTGGATAAAATTTTAGAGACAAGCGATTTATTATAAACATAATGCGAATACTGCAAATGTATGCGAATACTGCGAATAAAATTTGTAGTATTTGCGTAATAATTTGTAGTATTCGAATTATAAACGTATGAATTTAAACAAAGCCATGATTATTGGCAATTTAACTCGCGATCCAGAAGTAAGAAACACTCCAGCGGGAGTGACGGTCGCTTCTTTCGGGGTCGCTACCAATTTTATTTGGACAGATCAATCCGGCCAAAAGCAGGAAAGAGCGGAGTTCCATAATGTAGTGGCCTGGAGAAGATTGGCGGAAATTTGCGGACAATATTTACGCAAGGGATCAAAGGTTTATATTGAAGGCAGAATGCAAACTAAGGATTGGACCGGCCAAGACGGCGTAAAACGCTATCGCACGGAAATTGTCGCCGAAAACATGATTATGCTGGACAGGGCAGGAGCAGGAGTTGGCGCTGCGCCGCGCGCCGCGTCAGCCGCCATATCGGCTCCTCCGGCGGCTGAACCGACGATCAACGTGGAAGAACCGGCCGATGAAGAATTCGCCCCGCAAGAAGAAGAAATTAAAGTTGAGAATATACCTTTTTAATAAACATAATGCGAATCTGCGAATGTATGCGAATGCTGCGAATAATTTTTGTAGTATTCGCGTATTAATTTGTAGTATTCGAATTATATATTTGTATGAATAATCAAACTTCCGCCTTGGGCGGAAAAACGGAAAAGGAGTGCTATTTTTGCGCCAATAATATAAACGAAATTGATTATAAGGACGCGGATGTTTTGCGCCGTTTCATCAGTTCTTATATGAGGATTTTGCCGAAGAAGAGAACCGGCGCTTGCTCTTGGCATCAGCGCAAATTGGCGACCGCCATCAAACGAGCGCGCATAATGGCCCTGTTGCGATTCACCAGATAAAATGTTAACCATTAGCGATATAAAATTAGGCAAGCTTCTCCGTATCGCCGGAGAACCGTACGTGGTAATCAGGGCCGACCACCATAAGATGGGCCGCGGGGGAGCCGTGCTTAAAGTGAAACTGAAAAATCTTATCAGCGGCAGCATCTTGGAAAAAACATTTCAGGGCAGCGACAAGGCCGAGGAGGCGGAGACGGAAAAAAAGAAAGCCAATTTCATGTACAAAGACGAAAATGAAGCGAATTTTATGGATAATGAAACGTACGAACAATTCAGTTTGCCGCTTGATCAGCTTGGAGATAAAATTAAATTTTTAAAAGAGAACACCGACGTTGACGTTTTATATTTTAATGAAAAGCCCATGGCCATAGAAATTCCCATAAAGATGGCCTTCAAGGTGGCAAGCGCGCCGCCGGGCGTTAAGGGAAATTCCGCCGGCAATGTTACGAAAACCGCCGTGATTGAAACGGGCGCGGAAATCGCCGTTCCTATGTTTATTAATGAAGGCGATATAATACGAATCAATACGGATACGGGAGAGTACGTGGAAAGAGCGTAAGCGTTTGATTTTTAAGCATTGGACATTCATTAGAAATTAGGTTAATTAGGTCAATTAGATAGAAATTTTATTTTATTCCTCTTTCGCTTTTACCTCGGCCATTATTTTTTTTCTAATTTCTTTCATTAACTTTTTGTCGGCGGATAGAAATCTTTTGGCGTTTTCACGGCCTGTTCCCAGTTTAATATCTCCGAAGCTGTAAGAATTTCCGGATTTGGAAACCGCGCCGTAAATCACCCCGCTATCCAATAGATCGCCGGCGATGGAAATTCCTTCATTGTACATAATATCAAATTCACAGGTTCGAAAAGGCGCCGCCACCTTGTTTTTTACCACCTTCACTTTAACGCGGTTGCCGATAATTCTGTCTCCCTGCTTAATTTGGGCGGCGCGCCTGATTTCTATTCTGACCGAGGAATAGAATTTTAAAGCCGTGCCGCCGGTGGTTGTTTCCGGGTTGCCGAAAAAAACGCCGATTTTCATCCTGATTTGGTTTATAAAAATAACCACGGTTTTGGTTTTGGAAATTATGCCGGTAAGCTTGCGCAGGGCCTGGCTCATAAGCCGCGCTTGCAGGCCCATATGCGAATCTCCCATGTCGCCTTCTATTTCTTTTTGCGGCACCAAAGCGGCGACGCTGTCAATGACGATAACATCAACGGCGTTGGAACGAACCAGCGTTTCCACAATTTCCAACGCTTGTTCGCCCGTATCCGGCTGGGAAATTAACATTTCCTTTACATTAACGCCGATTTTTTCCGCATAGTCGGGATCCAAAGCGTGTTCGGCGTCAACGAAAGCGGCGATGCCGCCCTGTTTTTGCACCTCGGCTACGACATGCTGGGCTAAAGTGGTTTTTCCGGAGGCCTCGGGGCCGAAAATTTCTATAACTCTTCCTCGCGGCACTCCGCCGATGCCCAAAGCGATATCAAGCGATAAACAGCCGGTCGGCACGACGTCAACATCAACCTTTTTGGCCTCGCCGAATTTCATGATGGCGCCTTCGCCGAATCTTTGTTTTATTTGCTCCATGGCCGCTATGGCCGCATTTAATTTTTCGTTTGTCTCCCCCTTTTCTGTTTTAACTTTGTTTTTTTCATCAGACATAATTATAAAAATCCAAAATTCAAAGCGCCAAATTCCAAATAAATTACAATTTTCAAAATCCAAAATATTTTGAACATTTGAATTTTGATATTATTTGTGATTTGTAATTTTGGATTTGTAATTTATTATTTTACTAACACCTGTCTCACCGCCGTATTTTCCCTCCCGTATTTTTTCTTGGCTGTTATGGTGATAACGTTAATGCCATTTTTCAAGTTGACGGTTTTGAAAAAATTTCCTTCCTTGTCGCTTAGCGTTTGTTCGCCGTTAATAATAATTTGCATTTCAACTTCGGTTGCCCCGGTCACATTAATGGATTTTTCGCCGGTGATTAGATTTTCCGCCGGGCTTTCAATAACCAAGCGGGGAGGAGCGACAATTTTATTAAGCCGCCAGCCTAAGTAAAAAAGGCAGGTAATAACAATTGTTGTTATTAGGATGTTTCGCGTGATTTTGGGTATAGCCAAAAAATAGCGTTTAGGAGCGATTTGGCGGGAAAAGAGATTATGTTTTTCAGATCGTCCGTTTTTTGATTCCCGGGTAAAAATTTTTATCAATTCATCCGCGTCCAGGCCCAAAAAAATGGCGTATTCGCGCAAAAAATTTTTTCCATAAACTCCGCTTGGCAATTCGTCCAGATTTCCTTTTTCCAGCGCTTCCAGATACTTATAATTTATATTCAATTTTTCGGCAGCATCTTTTAGTTTTAAACTTTTCGCCTGCCTCGTGCTTCGCAACTGTTCGGCAACCGTTTCCGAGTCCAGGAATATTTTAGTGGAAGTAAAGAAAACCATGAATCAAAATTTTTAATTTTTAATTTTTAATTTTAAAACAATTTTCAATGCTTAAATTTTTAATACTTTTTAATAAGGGTTTTTTCATTTTGTGCCAGTCGTTGTTGCTGCGCTTGGAAAACCTGATTTTCCTTCCCATTCAAGCCCCGTTGCCTTAAATACAAATTGAATTATCAGCCACGAGGCGAAAACAATAACCAAGCCGATGACCGAACCGATTATAATTTGCTTCGCCTTGGTTATTTGTTCGGTGTTGCCGGAAGATATTAAAAACATCACGCCGCCATAAATAAACATAAGCAAGGCCAGCGATCCGGTGATGCCAAGAATCCATTTGGAAACAGCGATCGCTATCGCGATAAAGTCATTCAATGTGAAATCGCCACAACATTTAGGATGGGTTGCCGCGTCTTCAGTACAATTAACTCCACTACAATCCTCTCCCACTACTTGTGTCATTATAGGATCTACTGCTAGGCAAATATGAGTAGTCAGAGGAATAAACCATGCCATCATTAATATAATAATATAACAATATAATAATTTTATTTTTTTATTTTTTAAATATTTTTTCATTTCATTAGAAATTAGATATTAGAAATTAGAAATTTATTATTCCCCTATCGTCTGCTGAACCTTGTTCGCCGCCAGGCCGATAATTTCTTCCAATTTTTTCTGTCCGGCAACGGCGGCGTCAATCATTTCGTTAAAAATATTTTCCATGGCCGCTGAATCCGCGCCCTTGTACCAACTTTTGGCGGTTAACACCTGATCGGCAAAGACGCCGATATCCATATCGTCAATTTGCTCATTCACCAAAGAGCGCAGGGCGGTTGGTTTTTTTGTTTTGGCTAAATAAGTTTTTGCCTGTTCGGCTTTGGTTGCGAATTGGATGAAATCCCAAGCCTCGTTCGTATATTTGCTTTTGACCGACACCGTTTCCATCCAATAATTGGCATAATTTATGTTTTGCGCGTTGCCTTCAATTTGCGGCAGTTTGGCAACCGCGAAATTCAGTTTCGGAGCCTGAGCTTTGATTGTCGGCAAATGATAAGAATAACCGAATATCATGGCCAGCCTGCCTTCGGTAAACATTCTTAGAGAATCATCCATTTGCGCGTTCCAAGAATAAACTTCCTTTGCCGGATTGGCAAAATCGGAATAAAAACGCAGCGCCTCCAGGCCGGGGTTGTATTTTTGCTCCTTTAAAGTAGAGGGGACGCGGTCAAAGGACACGCGGTCGGCGTCATCTATCATTTGCGCGCCGTTTTGCATCATTAAAATTGATAAAATATCCGAAGCCCGTTCAATGTTGGCGCTGCCGCCCATGGCCGCGCCTGACTGGATAAATTGTCCCTTAGTGTCTTGTTTGGTTAATTTTTTAACGTCTTCTTGAAATTCGCGGTTCCAAAAAATTGGCGGTTCGGCTATGGCCGCATTATTAAGCAAATCCTTATTATAGTACAGGGCTAAAGTGTCAACGGAAAGCGGCAGGCCGTAAACGCGCTCTTTTACTTCGTTTGTTTTTTCATCTTTTACTTTTACGACAACATCGTCGTAAATAGCGTCAACAAAATTATTTTTAATGTCCTTCAAGCTGATGCTTTTGGTTGTTCGAAGTTCGGGTATGACTTCTTTTTTAAGCGTGCCCTTAACAACTGGGTAAGCCATGGTGATTTCTGCCGGCATAGGCTCGATTTTGTTTTGGTACTTTCTGACCCAGGTATTGTGAATGGAAAAAATGTCCGGCCCTTTATCTTCGGCCAAAGCGTTCAAAAGCTCCTGCTCGTATTCGCTGTAGCGCAGCTTGCGATAATTGATGGTGATGAAAGGGTGCAGCTCTTTGTATTTTGCCAAAATTTCCTCAAAAGCGTCCGGCCCGTCCCAAACGCGCCAGTAATTAAGCGTTATCGGCTTCATCGCTTCCTGCGTTTTTTTGTCAACCAGCTTGCAGCCAAAACCGGAGGTCAGGAGAACGGCGAAAAGGAAAAATAATATGGATATTCTTTTTTTCATAGCATGCTGAATTTCTTTTATTAACTTTTAAAATTTTTAATATCTTAATTTTAAATATTAAAAAATTAGAATATTATTTAAAAATTACAAAATTAAAAATTTGTACTTTTATTATATCACGAAATTTCTAAATAAAAAAGTTCAAATTTATTCCACCTTCGGCCTATATTGAAGGGCTTCCGCCAAGTGCGGCACCATTATTTTTTCCTCCCCGGCCAGGTCGGCGATGGTGCGGGCCAGTTTCAGGACGCGGAAATAGGCGCGGGCGGACAAATGCATCTGGTCAACCGCGCTGCGTATCAGGTTCATTCCCGCGCCGTCTAGTCCGCAGAAGCGCTTGGCCGCCTCGGACGACATTTCAGAGTTAGTGATGAACGGCGTGTCGGCAAATCTCTCAGTCTGTATTTTTCTTGCTTTTTCCACCCTTTCTTTGACGGATTGTGAATTTTCGCCTCCCGCATCGCTGGCCAATTTCTCAAATTTAACGCGCGGCACTTCCACATGCAAGTCAATGCGGTCCAGTATGGGCCCCGAAATTTTCTTTTTGTAGTTTATGGTTTGGACCGGAGAGCAAACGCAGGATTTTTCGCTGTCGCCGGCGTAGCCGCAAGGACAGGGATTCATGGCCGCGACCAAAATAAATTTGGCCGGAAAACTCAAATTGCCGGCCGCTCGGCTTACATGAATTATGCCGTCTTCCAGGGGCTGGCGCAGGTTTTCCAGAACCTGGCGGGGAAATTCGGCGAATTCATCCAAAAACAAAACGCCGCGGTGGGCGAGCGAGATTTCTCCGGGCCTGGGCCAAGCGCCGCCGCCGACCAGGGCTACGCCGGAAGCGGTGTGATGCGGCGAGCGGAAAGGCCGGCTCCTGACCAGTCCGGCGCTGGCGGAAAGTTTTCCGGCCACGCTGTAAATTTTAGTGAGTTCCAAAGCTTCTTCCACGGTAAGGTCCGGCAAAATAGAAGGCATGGCGCGAGCGATCAAGGTTTTGCCCGCTCCGGGCGAGCCGGACATAATCATATTGTGCGCGCCGGCCGCGGCGATTTCCATGGCGCGCTTGACGTGCTCCTGTCCGCGGACGTGCGCGAGATCAAAAGGAATGGACGTGTTGGAAAAATTAAAATCTATTGCTTGCGCCGGTTTGATTGTTTGTATTCCCTGTAGGTGTTCAACCACTTCCAGTAAATTATTGACCGGATAAACTTCCAAGTCTTTGACCAGTTTTGCTTCGGCCGCGTTGACGGCCGGAACGAAAATTTTTTCAATGCCCTTGGCGCGGGCGGAAAGGGAAAGCGATAAAACTCCGTTGACTGGCCGAACTTCGCCGTTTAACGCCAGTTCGCCGACAAGAAGCATTTGAGAAGTGTCGCCGATTATGAGTATTTTATTGGTCGCCGAAAGTATGCTTATGGCAATGGGCAAGTCGTAGCTCGGCCCCTCCTTTCTTAAATCCGCCGGAGCGAGGTTAATGACAACTTTTCTCTTGGTGAATTTCAGGCCGGAATTTTTTATAGCGCTTCTCACCCTTTCCTTTGACTCCGAAACGGCCGTGTCCGGCAGTCCGACGATGGCGAAATGACCCAAGGGCCCGCTCGCCGTATCCGCCTCCACTTCCACCAACTCCGCGTCCAATCCGACAACCGCGGCTGACAATATTTTTGAAGACATATATTTTATTATATCACACTTTTATCTGATGTTTTCCCAAATAATTTCAAACATTGATTTATGTGTCGCCACAATATCGCTGCTTTCAATAACAACCGCCATGGGAATATATTTATAGGCGATAATCGCGACCTTATTGCCAAAAATTATATTGTCGGTTGGAAAAAGATATTTTTTCGGCGCTTTTTTGAAGTTGAATAAATCCCAATTCCTTTACTTTGTCGCGGATGGCGTTCCTGGCGCGATTATAAACGGCCGGCTTCGCGGGAATGTCAAAAATCAATAGGCGCCACTTTCCATCCCATTTTTTCGGTTTTTTGATCGTCAACAATTCAAAAGAAAATTCTTTGACTCTTTTCTTGCCTTTGTTTGTCAGCGCCACTTTAAATTTATCCCCGCTTTCTTCCAAAATTTCAATTAATTTTCTTCTTTTTAAATTTTTTAAGGCATCATCAATTTGCTTTCGTGAATATTTATCTTCCCGCTTAAAACGATTGAACACTCTAAAGGCGTTAGGAGCGGCGGCTCCGACCAACAGCAGCGGCCCGAGCGCCAAAAATATTAAAATAAATTTTCCGGCCGTAACAGCCGGATGATCGGAGTTTATAATGTCATCTATTTTATTTTTATAGTCCTTTATTTTCATGGTAATGTCATGTCATGATTAATGTTATGTCTTATCAACATTATATCGCAATTATATCGCAGGTGTCAGATATATCGCAGGTGTCAGAAACGTGCAATTGCACGTTTCTGACACCTCTTACTTTTTTATAAAAACAAGGCCATAAAATTTTATGGCCTTGTTTATGAATTAATTGATTTTACCCCTATATGTCCGCGAGAATTTATATTAACCGATAATCAATAGTTAACAAGACAATCCCCCCGTCCTCCATCTCGGTTTCGTTACGGCCCGCTTCGCCGTGGCGGCAGCGAGGTGAGCGAAACGAGTCCTTATTAAAGGAGGGTTATTCCCCCGCCTCATCCAGTTTTACGCTTAAAAGTTTGGACACGCCGTCGTCTTGCATAGTGATGCCGTAGAGAATGTTGGCGCGCCGCATGCTGGCGCGATTGTGGGTGATGATGATAAATTGGGTTTTGTGCGAGAGGTCGTCCAAAATTTTGGCGAGCCGTTCGGAATTGGCCTCGTCCAAAGCCGCATCCACCTCATCTAAGACCACGAATGGCGAGGGATTGGCGCTGATGATGGCGCAAATCATGGCGATGGCCGTGAGCGCCCGTTCCCCGCCGGAAAGCATGGCGACTATCTTTATTTTTTTTCCCGGCGGCGTGGCCTGGATTTCCACGCCGGCCAGCCCGGTTGCGTTGTATTTTTGCAAAAACTTGATGCGCTTAAGATGGGCGTTTTGTTTTTCTTTGATATCTGCGTCTTCGTCATCCTGAGACCGCAGGTCGAAGGATCCCGTTTCTTTCCCATCTCGCGTTGCCTTGCCTCGCTCTTCTTTTTTGTCGTCCGCGTTTTCTTCCGTCTCCGCCATTACTTTGATAATTTTGGCTTGTCCGCCGTTGAACAGGATTTTAAAATATTCTTCAAATTTCTGCTGGATAACCTTAAATTCCTTGTCAAATTTTTCTTTAATGACCATGTCCAGCTCTTTAATGATTTTTTCCAAAGATTCAATGGCGCTTTTTAAATCCTTAACCTGGCCCGAAAGAAAATCAAACCGCTCTTTGGTTTCCAGATACTCTTTTTCGGTTTCCGGATCAATGCCGCCGATTAAATCAAGCTGCCGTTTCAAGGAGTCAATTTTTTCCTTTGCCGCCTCCAAGTCAATTTTTCCTTCGACTCGTTTTTCTTTCACTTCCTTCAATCCGCCCAAAGAGTTTCTTATTTCGGCTTCCAAGTCCTCAAGGCGCGTTTCATATCTGGCCGAATTTATTTTTATTTCATTAAGTTCAATATTCAGCCGGTTTAATTCGTTTTGCAACATTGTCGCGTTCCTTTGCAGTTCAAACAGAGCCGAGCGTTTTTCGTCTAAGGAGCGGGAAAAATTGTTTATTTTTTCTTTTGTCTCGAATATTTTTTTCTCAACCTCGCCAAGCTCTTTTTTAAGCGCTTCTCTTTCTTTTCCCGTTTCACTCGAATCGGACTTGTGAGAATATTTTTTTATCTTTTCCCCTATTTGCGCCAGTTCTTTTTTGGTTTTTTCCAATTTTTCTTTTAAGAGTTTGCCGCGCTCGTTTTTGGCCGATAAATTCAATTCGTATTCGTGGATTCGCGCTGATAATTCCTCTCTGGTGGCGAGTATGGCGGTTAATTCCGTTCGCAGGCCGGTCATTTCGTCAATTCCTTCATTCTTTGCCGCGCCCGTAATTTTTTTCAAATCCGTCTTAATTTCCTGAATTATTTTTTTTATTTTGCCCAAATCATTTTCTGCTTCCGCCATTTCCAGTTTTAAAATAAATTTTTCCAAATGTTGATTGATTTTTATTGCTTCTCCGTTTGACGCATCGGTTATTTTGTTTTTCAGTTTGTTGTTTATTTCTTCTATTTTTTTGCTGATGTTTTCCCGTTCTTTTCGCAATACCGCTATTTTTGCCTCCTCCGTTTCCGTTTTTAAGGATTTTATTTCCTCTTCCGCCGTTTCCATTTCTTTCGCCAGTTCGCCTTTTTTGCCGGTAAGCCAAGACAAATCAAATTGCCCGGCCGCCTCCAATTTTATTTCCAATTCCGCTTCCAACTTCGCCAGCTGCCTGGTTACTGCGTCTTTTTTATTTTGCAGAGCGGCTAATTCTTTTTGCCATTCGTTGAATTCCGTTGTAATTTCGTTTTGCGTTTCAAGCTGGGAAAGTTTTTTATTAAGCGCTTCCATTTTTTTGTCTTTTTCCAATTTGTCTTTTTCCAAATTCAAAAATTTCCCGTTCTGCTCGTTGAATTTGCCGTTGAGCTCATGCCATATTTGCCGGTAATAGGCGATTTGAAGTTCTTTTAATTGCGTTTCAAGCTCTTCTCTTTTTTGCAGCTTGTTCATTTGCCGGGTTAAACTCCGAAGGCGCGGTTCAATTTCATCAAGGAGCATTTCCACTTGAGTCAGATTTTCATAGCTGCGGACCAGTTTATTAAGCGACTCGTCGCGCTTGATTTGGAATTGCTTTACGCCGGTGGCTTCGTCAAAAAATTCTTTTCGCTCGGCAAGAGAAGTGTTTAAAAATCCCTCCACCATGCCTTGCCCGATAACGGAGTATGTTTTTTGCCCAAAACTGGCTTTAGCCAAAAGCATTTGGATGTCGGATAGTCGGGTACGGCTGTTGTTTAGAAGATATTCGCTTTCGCCGTCGCGAAAAAGGCGGCGTGTCAGGACGATTTGCGAGTAGTCAATCGGCGCCTTTTTATTTTCGTTATTTAAAAAAAGCGAAACTTCGGCCATGCTTAAACCGCCTTTTTTGTCCGAGCCGGAAAAAATAACATCTTCGCTTTTTTTGCCGCGCAGCGCTTTCATGCTTTGTTCGCCCAAGGCCCAGCGCACCGCGTCGGCGATGTTTGATTTTCCCGAGCCGTTGGGGCCGACAATGGAGGTTATTCCCCTCCTTTCTTTATCCAGCATGCCCGGAAAAACAAGAGTATTTTTATTGGCGAACGATTTGAATCCTTGTATTTCAAGTTTTTCCAGATACATAGTTCTTTTCGCCCCCTTTGTATAAAGGAGGAGGGGAGGATTTAATTTTCCCCTCCTTAATAAGGAGAGGATTTACCCCGTTAAATAGCGAAGCTAAATTGCGAAGCAATTTATTTAACGGGGTGAAGGTGAGGTTTGGTGTTTAGCGCGATTGCCGCGACACCTCACCCCGACCCCCTGCCCGACTTCGTCATTCAGAGGGGGGTCTCCTTAGCAAGGAGAGGGGGAAATATGCCTTTTAAAATGTTTTTAAACTAAATAACGACATAAATTTTTGCCGCCTGTTTGTATTATACAATAATTCGGGAAATAAAAAAACCGTATACTCCAAAGAGAATACGGTTATATCGGACAAACTACCTATCGTTTATAACATTTTGATAATCGTCCGATTATTTGGTTAGAATTGATACCCTTGTCTTTATTTAGACAACAAGCACATTTCCCCAATTCATTTTAAAGAGCAATTCGCCAAACATGGACATTCTTAATCTCGTTATAAACAATTTACTTCTCGTCCAGCCCTGTTTAAACAGGGCTGCTCTCGTCAACCGCCAAATTTATTACTCAAACCGCTAAAGATTATTGATTGACAGCCCATGTGTCGTCTTATTCAGACATATGCCCAATCGTCAATCTTTTCCTTAAGCGGCCTTTTTTATGTCCTCCGAAACCTTTTCGCTCTCCAGCCGCCGCCATTCCGCAAACAGCCATTCCGTGAACTTGGTGAGCGTCCGCCACATGGCCATTTTGTGGACGTGAATGTCGGAGTACTTGGTAACTTCTTTACCCTCCGCGTTTTTGACCTTTATGGGTCCGGGATATTTTTCCCTGAATTTGGCTTTATATTCGCGAAGTTTTTTGCCCCAGACCGAATCGGGGCGCCGGTTGAATTGATCGCCGAGAAGGTAGAACGCCTGCCGGGCTTCATTGTTCCAGTTGGCAAGCTCGTTGTTTCTGCGCCTTGCGAACCGGCCGTCGTCCAGCACATGCACGCCGCAGTATTTTTTGAGTTTTGCCGCGGTTTCAAAGCGCCGGATGTCGCCGATGGCGACTATCAGCCGAGCGGCGATCACTTCTCCCACTCCCTTAATCGGCTCAAAGAGATTTGGCCAGACAAGGAGCTTTCTGACCGCTTTTTTCATCTTGGCTTCCCGCGCCGCTTCCTCGGCGATAAGTGCCTGAAGCACGGCGTCGCTTGCTTTAAGGCGGTCGTATTCGTCTTCAACGGTCTCCTCCGGGTATCCGCCCTCTTCGGAAAGGAAAATTTTGCCGATTAAACGCTGGCGGAGGCGTTGTTCGCAACCGATGCGGGCTTTCATGGCTTCCTGGCGCGTGAAATACGCTTCGCGCGTCTCAATAAGTTCCATGTCGCGGTCGCTCATCTTCTGAAATTCGGCCGTCTCGGTCATGAAGAGGTGGGCAAGAAGAATATGATCCTCGTCTTTTTTGCCGGTCCGTTTCTCTTTAAGGCGGAAGGGGGCGATGCGAAGTATACGTCCGCCAATTTTGTCCAGCTTTCTCTTAATGGCAAAAGCCAGCCGATCGCCCGAACCGCCGAATGTCATAACCACCATGTCGCCCGCCCTTAGGCCATCATAAGAAGCCGGTACTTGTTTCGATTCTTTGGTCTTTTTGTCGCGCCTGATGTGGTGCGGCAAAAAACCGGAAAGGTCTTCGCTTTCCTTAATTTTGCGCCATCTTGCGGCCCATCTGCCCAGAACGAAATCCAATTCGTCCTGTTCCGTTTCCAGTTTATGCGTTTTTACTTCTTCTCGGTCGCTTATCGCGACCATGGTCGGCCGGGCTTCGCCTTTGGCCGTCCGTTTCACCCGATGCGTAATTCCGATAATTCGTCCCAAAGGACACCTCCTAAAATGGATTTTTTCCGCGCGCGGCGGTTAGTTTATGATTAGGCCGGAAAACATTTTAGACATCGTCAAAATGACAAATCAGTGATCGTCCCCGGCCATTTATAACTTAAAACGGCAAACACTACATTAATCGTTTATTACATCATGATCATCGTTTACCGCTATTTTTAACCGCAACTTTTCAGGATGGTTGATATTCTCGCCATTGTTATAAACAAGCGACATCTCGTCAACCACCCTTTTTTATTTTTTGGCCTCAAAACACATCGCAAATCGTTTAAAAACAAAAGGCATTTCGTTTTGAGGCCAAAATTATTTTTAAAAGGACTTGCGGAAGAAAGACATCTTCCAAGTCGTTATTTACATTTTACCATTCGTCTTTTCCTTCCGCCTGATTATTGTACATTATTTTCGTAAAAAGTCAAGGGCTTTTTGCCAAAAACAAAAAACCGCCCCTTAAAGCAGTTTTTTTCTCCTTCCGGCGCGGCCACGAGAGTGACCAAGCCGGAAGGAGGGCTGTGTTAATTGTGCCAGCTTCTTTTTGAGTGGTTGAATCAACACAGCCTTTTTATTGGTGCGACAATAATTTTCATTTCAGTATTTTGCAAAGAGCGTTTAACGGCTGTATGGCCATTTATGTTCGGGTTTATTGATTGTCCCAAACTTAATACAAAACCCCGCGTTGATTTTGAATTAAATTAAGGATAATAAAGCGATTAATTTCTGTGCAATTCAAGGATTGTCTGATTTAAATCATCGCTCAAGGAACCGATATTCAGATATTTTTCAATTATTTCCATAATTTTTTTCTCAGGATATTCGTCTTCCGAAAGATATTCAGCCCCCAGTTGTTTTTTTATTTCTTCGCCCACCAGCTCAAATAATTTAATCAATAATTCTTCCTTGCTATTTATGCCAATGCCCCCAATGAATTCCCGCAACACTTTTTGCGTCGCCGCGGCGACATACCCGTCTCTTTTATTTTCCCACTCCTCTCTGTCCATGGCAAAATTTTTTCTGTCAAATATTTTTTCTGCTTGTTTTTCCATAATTTAGGCCAAATAATTTTTATGAATATTTTCTATTTTCACGTTAAGATAATTATTTTTTTCTAGTCGGTAGATCTTCTCTATTTTTATCGCTCCCTGTTTTTTGTTGACTAATGTTTGGTTTATCATATTAAGAGCCATGGCGCTGGCAATGACAACAAAAAAAGCAATGGACAAGCTGATAAAGAGTCCAGACCAGCTGAACTCCTGCTCCATTGCTTTCTTTTTTATAACATTATACGACCGCCAGCTTAAGTGGCCGAAGCCAAAACTGGCGATTTCGCTATTTGCATGCGTCATTTTTGTTTTGATTTTTGTTTGAACTCATATAGAGTTTTTCTTAAAATAGTGCTAATATAAAAGTGAATAATCAT
>CAZZBC010000007.1:0-2247 GCA_964652175.1 uncultured Gammaproteobacteria bacterium
CCGCGACCCCCAAAACCACCCCCCCGACTTTTAAAATTTTTTTCACCATAAAATTGTTTTTTCAGTATATTGAAAAGTTTTTCAGTATATTGAAAAATTTATTTTTTACTTTTTTAAAATACTCGAAACCATCTTAAACAAAAAATAATCCCGCGCGAAAAAACTCGCGGGATTATTTTTTAATATTCAAATTTAATTCCTGCTGACTTTTACCAAAATATTTCTTTCCTTTTTCAAAAACTCCCTTTAACCATTCCAAATAATCTTTTGCTTCTTTTAGGGTGATAATTACGCCGCCGCCATACATATCCTTATTCCTTTTTTTTCTCATTCTGTCTCCGGTTTTTTCGATATTATTATCTTCCAAATAATCAGAAAGTTTTTTAATAAGCTCAATATGATGGCCGGCTCTTGATTTTACCCTTAAGCCATTGTCGGCGCAAACGGCAATCGCCAATTTTAAAAGAGCTTCATAACAAAAATGAAATATGATTTCCGGCTCCTCGTATTTAACGGCGATTTTAAAATTTTTTATTGCGGTCTTGTAATAATTATTGATCTGCCGCTGCGTAAAATAAAATTTTACAAAACTCATTTAATTTTGATTACCGGATTTTTAAAAATATCCGCTATAAACTCGTCTTTTTTTCTTTTTCTTTCTCTGAATTCTTTTTCGGTCATGTCAATTATATTTATCTCCCGCCCGATACTTTTCTCAAGGGGCATAATTAAGCCGCTTATTTCCGAAAAAGAATGATTTCCTATCAATAGGATATCAATGTCGCTCTCTTCGTTCATTTTTCCCCGGGCGAATGATCCATAGATATACGCTTCGTCAAGACCTTTTATATTTTTAAGTATTTCCTTAAATTTCTCTTCCAATCCATACTCCGCCTCAAAAATCTTTTTTATTTCTTTAAGCAAGGGGTAATTTTTATTTAATGAGTAATATTTTTCTCTCCCTCTCGCCTCTGAAATAAGCCATTTTTTCGCCTCCAATTCCTTTAATTTTCTGTGTAAATTGCCAACATCGACTTCAAGAATAACGGCCAATTCGTTAATGTAGTGAGATTTTTGAGGATTTATAAAAAAATAATTTAATATTTTCCTCTCTATTTGCGATTTTATTTCAATCATACTTTATTGTAATTATATACAATATACATTGTAAATTATTACAATAAAATTGTCAACGAAATTAATATTTGTTTAAACTCAGCTAAACTTTTTTATTCAACCGCTTTCTTTTTTCTGACAATAATAAATAGTTTTCTCGGGAAACAACTTTTTTGCCCGATTGCCGCTCTATGTCTTTTCTTGTTCTCCCCGCGACCGCGCCGCCGTCGCGCGCGTCCTTTTTAAGCGGATCAAATCCTTCTGAATTCCTGTCTTTAGTCAATTTCGTTGTCGTCGCTTCTCCGAGCATGGTTAATATTAATTCAATATCATCCATATGATCGCGTAAATTCTCCCGCTTTAAGCCCTTCAATTTTTTGTAATCATCCACTTTTAAATCAAAGGCGCTCTCCATTATTTCATTCGTTAAAATCGCGAATTCCATGTCGCTTTTTGCTCCTCTATTTTTCCATTCGTCGGTCAAGCCCTGCCGCACCGCTATCCCCCTGGTTCTCTTATCTATCCATTCCTTCGGATATCCTTTTTTCTCATATATTTCTTTCATCCTGTCCATGGCCAGTTCAGGATTTTCAATTTCCTGTATTCTTTCATGCCCGACACGCGCTAGCCAGCGCTTAAAGGGCTCGGCTTTGGGTGAAGGAATTGACTGAATAATACGAAAAATTCCCTCAGGGTTAGCGCAATTAATTTTTTGTAGCCCGCCTTCTGTTTTTATGGAAAGGGGGGTGGCAATTTGCCCCCACCCTTTTTCCAATTCTTGATCACGCCTGCGCATATCTTTTAAATATCCTTCTGGCTGAATTGAATCGGTTAATACGGCGACGACGTCGACAATTACAAACCACCATTCATTGTTATGAATAGTTCTGCGAACCTGCCTGCCTTTAAATGTTGCGATTTTAGTTAAATTCATACTTTTTGTTTCTTTCGCTTCTTTTAGCGATATTCTCATGTGGTTAGTAAAATCTTTTTTGGAAATTCCCGCGCGAGCTTGTATGATATTTGAATTAATTGATGTGGCTGAACTTTGACAGAAAAATTAAATGATCTTTCCTCAATATCTTGATAATTTTTATTTTCCATAACTTCTTACTTCTTACTTCTTACTTC
>CAZZBC010000007.1:2347-25871 GCA_964652175.1 uncultured Gammaproteobacteria bacterium
ACTTCTTACTTCTTACTTCTTACTTCCATATTCCTCATCTCCTCCTCCACCGCTTTCCTCTCCAAACTCCCCGCCGGATACCCGGCCGCCATGGCGCGCAGTTCTTCCAATCGCGCATCCGCATCGCCCCCTTTATTAAAGGGGGGTTGGGGGGATTTTTGCGCTCTTTCCGACCTTTTAACCTTCGTCAGCGCTTCCTCTTTTTCCGTCGGAATTATTTCCCATTCCTCCGGCGGGCGGTCAGCCAAGCTTTCGGGAAAAAATTTCAAATTGCGATAAAGCGCGAGCAATTTGCGAAGTAAATTTCTTTCCGTCTCATCCAACTTTTTGGCGTTCGCCGAACCGATTAAATATTTTGACAGCGCCAGCTCGTCAAACATCCCGCTTCCCTGCGTTTTAATAAAGTCCTTTAGCCAATTGGCGATCGTCGGCGCTTGCGGCTTGCTCGCCTCGCTATCGCCATGGCGAAGCGGGCCGGTCAAAATAAATTCCTTGGCGGTCAGTTTTTCTTGATTGGAATAAAGCGCATTTTCCAGTTCTTTTTTGAATTTATCCTCTTTTTTATTTAATAACATTATTAAAGATCCATTTAGTTTCTTTTTATTGTCTAAATAATTTGACTTTAAAACACCAACCAAATAATTTTTAAAAATGTCTATTGCCGCATTGGCCTCCCCTAAAATATCAACAAATTCATCATATATAATTATCGCCTCCTCCATAACTTTAATGTTTTCCTTTTCAATTTCCTTTATAAAACTGTCTAAATATTTTTGATAATCTTTTGGGTTGCCATTCCAATCTTGAATTATTTTTTTAATATTATAATTCTTTAAATATGTTTCAACGGGCAAAAAGAATATGCCGACAAAATCACAAGCTATTTTTTTTGCTTCCTGCTCATTTTTACTTAAGTCAGATTTTATCTTATCTGGCAATCTAAATAAATTCAAATCCCCAATTATAAAATCAACTTCCAAGTCTATAAAATAATCAACTGGAATATTATATTTTTCATTTAATTCCTCGGTAAAATTGCCTAAGCTAACAGAATCAAGATAAAGCTGAGCTTCCATGGGGAGTTCTGATAATTTATTTAAAAATTTTATTGCTTTTTCTGTGTCCATAATTATAAATCGGCAATATTAAACATTTAATGCTTTTTTTATGGCCGGGGCGCTGCCTACTGAAACACTTAATTGATCCTGAACATCGTTAGAAAAGAGGTGCATTTGACCCGCAACTCTTGATTTTAGAGCCCTTACTTTTTCTCCTCCTTTTGTAACTATTTCTCTAATATCTTCATAGGACAATTCCTTAATAAAGGACTGTTGATCTGGCACTTTCATACCGGCATCTTCTGCCTCTTGCAAACCGGCAATAAAAGCCAACGCCTTGGCGGCTTTTGCATCGCCTTTTTTTATGGCCAATGTCAATCCTTTTTTAAAAGCGTCTTGTTTGGCATCGGTTAGGTTTTTATATTGAGCTGTAAGGGAACTAAGTTTTAATCCTTTTGCTGCCATTGGCGCCGCCAATTCCAATGATGCTGAATCGGTATCGCTCATTTTGTAAGTGCCGTCTCTGAAACTATTAACAATATCCTGTTCGGCATTTGCCTTATCTTGTGGCTTGCTTGTCGGATCACTAAAGGTTTTAAATGGTTGGGCAACGCTCACATATCCCTTGTCTTCCGCTTCCGCTTCAAATTGCGACATAACCCTTTTGTCGCCGCTGCTCAATTGTCTAACCTGATCTCTTCTTCTCTCAACTTCTTTCGCATTAAATAACCCCTTTTTAATTCCTTCCAAAATAGCGGCAATTCTGGTAAATGAATCAACGGCCGCATCATCCATTTTATTTTTTAAGTCAGTTTTGCTATCTAATTTAAGCTCACTTCGCTTTTTATCAATTTCTCTGGATCTATAACTGGCGGCTGAATTGATGTCTTCCTTGCCCCAATTTCTAACTTGTTTTCTGTTAAGCAACGCTGGTATAGCGGCCAATCCTAACCCTGGCGCGCCAAACAACGCTCCGCCTGCCGCCAGGCCATATCCCGCCCCGGCCAATCCCCTATCAACCCATTTTTGTATATTTTCATTCTTGTCCGCGTTTTTATCATGACTTGTGGCAATAGACTCTAAATGTTTTTCCTCAGTATTAACAAATAATTCCATTTGGTTTTGGTTGGCAGTCATGGGCGTTCCTTTAGCGCTTTTACTCGTCCATTGTTTAACGCTGGCATCATAATTCCAGGAATGAGTTCCGTCATTAATTTCCCCTTCCATATTATCTAAATTACTTCGGAGTCTTGTCGCTTCGTCTCTTGCTTGACTTGCTTTTTTTGCCTCTTCTTTTGCTTTAACGCCCCATCTTCCTGTTATTTTTCTAAAACCACCTCCTACCAAAGCGCCAACTGGTTGTTTTATTTTTTCGTCAACAAATCCAGTAATGCCTAAAGCTCTTGATCTTATCTTTTCATCTCTCGCTGATTTTCTTATCGCCATATAGGATTTAGCCACGTCCGCCACGTAGGAAACACCCGTTGCTCTGCCTACCCCTTTCAGCGCCAACCCCTTCCCCTTCTGAATCGCGGCCATGCCTTTGCCGGCGATGTTGCCGGCAATGCCGCCGATCTGTTGGGTGACCATCAGGCCGCCGATGAGCATGCCAATGGAGACAATAAATTTAATCATATTGTCCTTGCTGCCGGCCACAGTATTTCCTGCGCCAATTTTACTACTTGTTCCAAGGTCCATTGACGTGGCATCAACATCCACCAGTCCGGTTCCGGTTGTCGCCGACACAAAAGACAACCAGATAAAAAAAGCCAAAACAGGACCGACAATCACATTTTTGGAAAATTCGCTCCACCACTGCTGGGAATATTTCGCTCCGGCCGGGAAAGCGGACAATAAATACGCGAGCGGGGAGAGAACGACATAAACCCACAACATCACCATTCTCATCACTAAAACAGCGATCATCACCAAAATCACAATAATGGAAATAATTACGTAAATTAAAGCCAACATATAGGACCCAAAAATAGATAAGGCGGTTACGGACGAGTTTTTATTATCAACGTCAATTGTCAAAATTTTATCTATGCCCAACATTGTCGTTAAATTGCCGCCAACCGCTTCTTTAAAACCATTAATAAAAGTAAGCATTATCACTTGCGCGAAATCTATAATCAGGCCGCAGATGGTCTTGGAAAAATTTATCAAAACCGCCATTATTAAAAGTTTGGGCAATAATTTTTTCGCGTTATAACTTTCAATACGCAGTATCGTGGCAAAGGCGATAATAAGCAGAATTAAAATGAAAAACATATTGCACAAATCACGCACAATAACCCAGCCGTTAATAACCGCCGGCGATTTAATGAAGTCATTGTATTGAGCAACCCAGATTAAAATAGCCATAAGGACGGTTAATATCTGGCCGAGAATCCAAATAATGGCGGAAACTATGTGGCCCAAAATTTGCGCTATGCTAACCCCTAAAGGAACAGCATGAGCATAATGCCCGATAAAAAAATTTCCCAATACCAAAAAAACCGTCAAAAATAAAGGAAAATATTTTTTAGTTGTTGTTTTTTCTAATTGCATTTAATTTATTTTCCTATAAAAAACCCTGTTGTGGCGTGCCAAACTGCCCCCAAGGCCACACCAATATAATCCAAAGGATTCTGAATAATATTAAGCATTAAAACAATAAAGGAAACTTGGACTAAAATAATTAACAAAACAACCAGGTCCAAAAACAGCAAAACCATCACTTCCACAATCCCTACCCCCTTGCCGGCCGTTTTGGCGGCTTCGCCGCCAGCCGTGGCCGCTTGTTTCGGAATCCACTCCTCGCCGAGCTTGCAAAATAATTTTTCTCCCAGCACCGCCTTTAAAAAAACATGGATATTGACGTACGCCAAGCCGGGTAAAAAACCGATAACCGAAAACATAATCTGCCATGCGCTTCGCAAAAGTTGGCTCGTTCCCTTGCTAACCGGCGCCACCACTTTTTTTTGGATCGCCTGCTTGGCTTTTTCCTTAACGTTCAGCGCGTTTCGCGCCGCCATCACCCGCTCGCGCAGGGATCCAGAAGCTAAGCTTCCGGAGGGAAGCTTAGCTTCCTTCTGCGCCATTTTCTGTTGCCTTAACTCGTCCGCGTATTGATTTTCCAAAACCGCTTCGGGCATAATTTTGTGTTAATTTTTCAATAACCACTTCCATAAAGGAATAAAATTTATATTTTTTTCCCTTTTTTCCGTGTCTTTGGTAATTAAAGTCAATATCGCTTTCTTGTTTTTGCCGGAAAATTCCAAAAGCGAATCCATTTCTCTTTTATCTATCAAGGCTCCATACGAAACATTGATAGCCCTTAAAATATCATTGTCTTTCACGACAAAATCCACTTCCTTTTTATCCCGCCAATAATAAACCTTTTCGTTTCTTCCGGCCAAAAAACCGCCGACTAAATTTTCCGCCAATTTGCCCTCGTCCGAAGAAAATCTGAAACTTACTCTGTTTCTCAGCCCGTTATCAATAGCTATTATTTTTTTAGGGTTGACTTTCTGCTCTTTTAAAGAATAGGAAAACTTCGGTAAAAGGCGAAAATATTCGGTTTCTAAAATAAAGTTGACATAATTTGCCACAGTTTCTCTGGAAACCGGCTGATTTTGCTTGATGCTTTTATAAAATGAATTAACCGAAAATAATCCCGTAATATTGGTAAAAAAATATTTTAATATATCCCTGAGCAAGGTCGTATTTTCCAAGGAAAATCTTTCGGCTAAATCGCGAAAAACAAGCAAATCAAAATATTCTTTTAAAATCTTCCTTTTTATGTTCTTGTTCTTTGTCAAAACTATTTCCGGCAGTCCGCCAAATTCAAAATATTCATCAAGCATTTTTTTTATGCGAAATCGCGCCTCTGTATATTCTATATTTTTTTTAATTTTCTCTCCTTTAAAAGACAAATATTCGCGAAAATTCAAGGGATAAAGGGCAAAGCTTATTGTGCGCCCCCTAAGGCCCGTGGCTATTTCCCTGCTTAATAATTTTGAAGAAGAGCCGGTGATAAATATTTTACAATTTTCTTTGTCATAAACTCTGCGGACAAATATCTCCCAATTTTTAATATTCTGTATTTCGTCAAAGAATAAAAATATCTCTTTTTTTTTATTTTCAGGATAAAGTTCAAAATAAGCTTCGGTAAAATCGCTTAAACCGCTTATGTCAAGGGGCAATAAGCGGTCATCTTCAAAATTCACATAAACAATTCTGCTTTTGTTTATTCCCGCGTTCAACAATTTTTTTGCCAATCCGTAAAAATAAAAACTCTTGCCGCTCCTTCTTGGCCCAAAAACCGTAATAATTTTTTTTAAATTAAACGGCGCTTTAAGCTCTCTTTTTTTTACGTCAGGCAAGGGGAATTCCTGAAATTCATTAATCAAAATCTTAAATATCTCTTTTTTTTCCCGGCTATTCATAAATGTATTATAATATATGTCCTTTCAATAAGTCAATATTTATATAATATATGTCCTTTCAATAAGTCATTTAGGCGCCATCATTCAGACGTCCGATGTCACCTTCTCCCACACCTTCACGCTCGGGCCGCTTTGCCATTGATCGCAGTCGCTTATAACTGTTGGCTGTTCGTAATTACCGGAGATTTCGTCATAGCCTTCGTTGCACCAACCCCAATTGTCCTTGATTTTTATTTTGGGCGTGGCTTGGCAGTAATTTCCAGCGCTGTCAGTTGCGCAAGTTATCTGGCTTGAACCGCCGGACTCTTTGCCTTTCAAATCCCAATAATCGTACAAGTGGTAGAACGAGTGCGGATCGTCGGAATTGGTCCGGTCGCGCATTTCCACGCCGGAAATAATCATTTTTTCATCATCGCCCCAATCAATTGAGAGCATAACTAATGGCAATTGCTGGCTGTCAACCGTGGAATTGAAAGTCAAGTTGGCAAAGCCGCTTTTGATAATTGTCGCGTTTCCGGTTTCCATGTCGTCAACTTTGATATTGTAAACCGTCGGCAAAATAGCGCAGTAATCGGCATTGCTTCCGCTTGCGTATTCCGGTCTGCTGTCTTTGCATAAAGTGTCTGGCGGGCCCCAAGTTGAACCGCCTTGCATGTAATTACTGCCGTTCCACGTCCAATCGCCGTAAGATTGGGCGAAAAGGCGCTTGATTATTTCTTTACTGGTATAGGTGTTGGATGAAGACATTTCTTGGCGATAAGAATAAGGAATAGCGGCCGGCCCGTCTTCATCAACGACATAATCGCAATACGATGAGTTGCCGCCTGCTCCCGTACAACCATATATATACCCGGCGCTCGCTTCTCCCTCCTCTTCCGTTTTTTCATAAAGAGGCTGGTTGCCTATGGTTGCCTGGTCGCCTGAATCGTCCTCTATGCTGTCCCACTCGTAAGGATTGGATGAGGGGGAGGGAGGATTTATGGCGCCGAAAGGCGACAAATATTGGTCGTATCCGATCCCGATTTCGGGATCGGTGTAAGCGCTCCCTTCGTAAACCCGTCCGGCCCAATATTTATTTTTGCCCATGGGCGTAACAACTTGAACCACGTCTAGGCAGTATGATTCGGTCCGGTAAAGTTCTTTGGTGAGAGAGCAATAACAATCACTCGCCGCGCAACCAACAATGCCTTGATTGTTATCGCTATTGTAATTTCCACCGCTGCATAAAGGATTGGAAGCCGTGCAAGTAGTACTATCATTATTATCACTGCAATTATACTTTAATTGGCCCTCGCTGCTATAGGGATGAGCGTTGGTAATTCTTACCGAATCATTATATGCAAGGGATGCTAAATCCCCATCGTAATTATACCAGCCATCGTTTTCACTTATGGGGTCCCTAATTTCTGTCCCTTTTGTAGTGTCATCACATCCACCGGTTACTCCTTCAAAATTATCACTACTTCCATCTAATTTTATGGCATCTCCTTCTGGAACACAAATACATGAACCTTGTTCGCAACCACTCTTCTCATAGCACCATGTTTTAACTATTTTATATCCAGAAGGGCATCCTCTTCCGGAAGCACTAGCCTCCCTACAATCAACATTATCAGTACAACCTTTAAAAGTAAAAAACGCATGCCGGTACTCATAGACTATGTCCGTCTGGCCTTCCGCGCAATAATACAGCGGGAATCTGTCCGCGTAGCCGGTGCCTTCTTCAACGCCGTCGCCCTTGACGCGGTCTATGGGCCACCAAAGGAGGCAGGCGTCCGACGAACCCGGGGAGCGGTCGTATTCCAGACAGTAGCCGGGCCAGCCCTTTTTCCAAATGCCGGAATCGTTGTAATAGCCGCAGGAAAGCGAATCGGTTTCCGGATAAAGCCGGCAGGTCTGGGTGGTATACCAGGAATCGCGGGAAGCCAAAGCCGGCTTGAGTTTAATGTCATCAACATAAACATTGCCGGAGCAGGTATCCGCGTTTACGTCTGTTTTATAATCAACGCCGCAAATATTCGTAGTATATTCCCCCGCCGGCTGAACGCAAAGTCCGGAAGGATGATAATACCAGTTTGAACTGCTGCTTGAGCTACAGCCTGAACCGTTTATATCGCAACACCAACTTCCCGTCGCGCTGTCATAGTTATCCAAGAGATTCTTGTAAGTATCATTTCCAAACCAGAAAGCGCCTTGAGTTTTTATTTTAATTTTACTGACGCTCGCGCCGACTCGGAATTTAAAAACAATCTTCGTCCAGTCAAGGCCTTGCGATAGGTAAGAAGTGCAGCCGTTATGCGTTGGGTCATCGCTTACGCTGCAAAATTCAAAATCAGCGCAACTTCCAGCGCACTGGCCGTTGGAGTCATAGGTGGTAACATCAAGACCTGCGGCAATTGCGTCAAACCCGGTTCCCGGATGAAAATTAAGAGTATTCATATAAGCCGACAAAACATATTCGCCCTTCGGCTCCACGTCAATGAACTCTGATTCCGCCACGGCCGACGAAGGAGAAAACTTTAGGAAACCGGTGCCGTCAATCGGATAATCCACGCCTTCGTCCTCGGCCGTAACCGGATCGGCGATTACCTTGAATCTACTTTCACTCCAGGATAAATTACCGTCGCTTGACGTCGCGACCGACCAGCCGAGCGGGTAATAATTGTCCCCGTAATATTCAAAACTGCCGTTCGACGCGTCCACAACTTCGCCTTCCTGCTCCATAGCGGCCAAAGGATAAAAATCGGCGGCTAAAGAACCGTTGTCATAGCCGACTTTGGCGTAGCCGGACATATTGCTTATTTCGGCCAAAGTAACTTGGGAAGAATAAGTTTGATTGATTGAAGAAACCGCGGAAACAAAACTGCCGCAGTTGCCGGAATCGTCAAGACCGTTGCAAAGACTGATGTCGTAGCAAACGTTTTCTTCCTCCCCGTCATCGTTCTCCGCCGCGGCCATGGACCGGCAGGCCAGCCACTTGTCGCAAACGCGGTCGGGCGTAACTTTTAAAAGCGCGTTGGAGTCGCCCCCCTCGTCATTATCGTCGGTAATGGAAGATGGCGACGCGCCCTCGCCGTCGTCATAGGTGGCGTCGGCGTCATAAACCAAGGAGTCGTACGAAGAGCCGTTTCGCGCGCGTTCATTGAACAAAACGCAGCCTTTTTCAAAATTAACCACGCTGTTGCAAGAACTTTTGTCCAAATCGTCGCTTAACTGGTAATCAATGACCGCTTTTTTAAGTTCTACTTCGCCCCAATCATTGGTAAAATCTTTCACCGCTATATTCGCTTCAATGCCGGCGGTATAAAAACGTTTGCTTTCTCTTGCCGCGGCGGCGGAATAAATGGCGATAAACGAAGAAGTCGCGCTTAATTCATTGTCCGTGTTTAATTCATAAAAAAGGGAAGAGCCGTCTTGAGAACTAATCACAAAATCGTTTCCGTTGCCGGCCCCGGACAACGCCATTACGTAAAGCGTGTTCGACTCCAAGGATACGCTTTGAATAAGTATGCCATAATTAGAATAAGTGCTTGTTGCCCAGCCGTCGGGCGTTCCATCGCTGTCAACGTCTTGCGAAAAATCCCCGTTATAAACCAAGTTGGAGGAAAACTTGCTGATGGGGTCAATAAGCTCGCCGCAGCTTGACGCCGAAGCCGCGCAGGCGCCAGCCCAATCGGACGGCTGGTCAATGGCGTTGCCGCTGCCGCCGTAGCCGAAGGTCTTGGGTTCGTCCGTGTCTGTATTGCACGCATTATCCGCGCTTTCTGTTTTACAATCCTCATCATCTGAACAATCCTTGTCGGATTGGCAAATGTTACTGTCGCCCCCGCCATCACTGTCCGTGTCGCACCTCTTCATCTTTCTCTTATACCAACCATAACTCTCGCTTCCTTCGGCCTGGCGGTATTCGCAAACCTCGTCCCCCGGGTCCTTAAAGTAAGAAGTGACCGATTGGCCGTTTTCCGTCGCGGTCCATTCCTCGCAGCCGACTTCATTTTCCGAACACAAAATTTCACCGTAATCATCCGGATTATTTTTTAAATAAACATCTTCGTAAGATTTTTCGCTGCCATATTCATAAGACTCTCCCAGCCGCTCGCAACCCTTGTCGGCCGAATTGCATTCCTTGTCGCGGTCGTAAACCGCGTAAACATATTCGTCCGCCGGAACTTCAAAGCAGGATTCCTCGCCGCTCTCGCACGCCCCGTCTTCGTCATCGTCGTTGTAAACTGCCGCGCCGTAAGCGGTGGAATTTTTCGTGTCAATCAGAAGCTCGCAGCCCACGGCCGAGTCGGCGCAAAGCTGGTTGAAGCTGTGAAGGTAATGAGTAAGGTTGTCGCGGTCGCTGTATTTTTCGCAACCGAGCATATACAAAGAATGCGGGTTGCCTTCCGCGTCTTCGTCGCAGGATTCAGGCGTGTCCCAGGAGTCGCGAATGAGGTAATAGCGGTCGGTTATTTCGGTAAGCTTGACATTGTCAAAATAAAAGGAAGCCGAGCCAACGATAACCAAGGATTCGCTTGAGCCGACGCTGTGATCCAGCTCGGACAAATTAACCTCGTAAATTTGCCACTCGGAAGTCAAGGAAACGGTGGAGAATTTGGCGTCGGAACTGCCGTTCGTCAGCTTAATTTCGCTTAAACTTGCGCCGGTAGAAGCGCCTTTGGCCAAAAAGCTTAAGACATAAGACTTGCCCTGCTCCACGTTCGTTCCCACGGTCGTGGACGCTTTGTAAGGAGAAGAGCTTACATAAAGAGAATTGCCGCCGGCGGTAAGAGCGTCGCTGCTTAAATCCGCGGACGAGCCGTCCAGCCCTGTCCAGCCCTCTGTTGAGCCTTCAAAATCGTCGCTTAAAACCACTTCCACATTGTTGCCGGTATTACCCGAATACTCGCGGCAGCCGGCGTAGGCCGAAGAACAGCTGATATTTTCGCTCGGCACGGCGTCATAAAGGCAGGCCTGGTGCTGGTCGTCCCACTTGCCTCCGCTTTCGCAGACAACGCACTGGCCCTCGGTTGAATCCCAATGCTTATCCGAACCGGAGCAATCGGAAGAGCCAGTTATGTCGGGGTCAATGTTCACAAGCGTTCTCCGGTAAGGATGGCAGTCGTCGGAGCAGGAAATGGTGCGGCTGTACAAATGGTAAGAAGTTTGGCCGTCGGTGTTGTAAAATTCGCGGCAGTCGGCGTTGTAAGAAGCGTCCGAAGGGTCTAAATTGTAAATCGTTTGCGAACACTCTGAACTGTCGTCTTTGGTTAGGGCAGGAGGATTATCGGAAGAAGAGGAATCTTTTTTAAGCGACATGGTTTTAAGCTGATAGCCGGTTTCGTCCGAGCCCTCCCAGGTGTAAAATTCGGCGCAATTGGAATCGCTTGATTTTACGCATTGCCGGAGGTAAGAGTAGTATTCGCGCGCTTCGCCGCCGCTTTCCTCCTTGTCCAAATTGGTGAATTCATCACAGCCGGCCGCGTCCGCCGAGCAGGTCTTGGCCGTCTTCGGTATAAAATAGGCGTCGCGCGAAGAGTCAAAACTCGTGGCCATCTGCACGAACGTGTCGTAGCCCTCGCATTCGGACGGGCAATAATCCTGATTGGCGACGCGAGCCGGGATTTCCGAGTCGTCCGCCGCCGAAGTGCCTGTACTGAGCGTCGTCGAAGTATACATCTCGCAGCCCACTTCATCTTCCGAACATTTGGCCGCGAAATTATCGCACTCTTCGGGCGCGTCAGTCTGTTTGCAGGCGGACTCCAGATAATTCGGCATTAATTTTTCATAAACCGTTGCCTTGTCTCCGTAGTCGCTCCAAGTAGAGGCCGAATCGGCGCGCTCCAGTTTTACCGCGTCAATAACGCAGCCGCTCGCGGAAAAATCCTTTATTTTAATATTCACTTGATTGCCGGCGCCGGAATCGGTCGCGTAAAGGTAGGTAACCTCAAACCGGCTCCAGGAATCGGAAGTGGAAAGGGAAACTGTCTTGTCCTCTATGCCGATGGCGCCGCTTGTCCCGCAATTTTTGGCGTAAAGGGAAAAGGTGAATTCTTCGCCGGCGATTGAATAAGTGCTGGACGCGACTTGGGTATCTCCGTCCAGGTTTTTTGAAATTGTAAATCCATAACTTCCATCATAGCCATCGCCTTCGGTTCGCGACCCCTTTTCATACCAAACGCTGTCCGATTCTATGTCGTCTTCAAAACTGGCGTTAGTTAAAAGGTTGGCGCCCAAATCCGGCTTGGTTCTGATAAAGCCGTGGCAGCCCTCGTCTTCTTCGCCGCAGTCTTCCGCGTTTTTGTTGAGATAAATGGAGCCGCTCGTCTTCTCCCAGTTTACCGTACTGGAAGCGGTATTATAAACTTTGGTGTTATCTTCGGCGTAAGTGTTGTCGTTACTCGCGGCATAAGCGTATTTTTTACAGCCGACATTTTCGGCGTTACAGCCATTGTAATTCAAAGTGTTTTCCAGATAGGAGGCCGTGTCGCCTTCGCGCGGCTTGAATGTTTGGCAGGTGTTGTAAACCGGCTCGCAGGAATCGGAGCCGAAATTCCACTTGCGCCGCTCTTCGGTACAATAGCCGTAAGCCACGCAGGAGCCGTCGGAATTCTCGTTGATGCAAGCCCGCTCGTCCGCGCAATAAGTGTCGTTCCTTAAAATAAAAAGTTCGCTGTCCTCGCCTTCGCCGGTCGTCTGCTCGCTTGTTATTTCCGGGCCCGGGCCTTCTTTGGCGCAATAATTCAAGGGCGCTTTCAAAACCCAGGTGGGGTCAACCAATCCCTTACACCACCCATCGGCCGGTTCATATCCTTCATATTTTTCATCTTCATAATCAAAGCACTCAACCATATCGCTTAAAGTAATCGTCGTCAAATCGGCGGAGTGATCTTTTATGTATTCGGCCGCCACTTCCCAGCCGACCGGAATAATCCTAAATTTGCGCAGTATGATCATAGAGCGGTAAGGATAATTTTCATCCGCGTAGTCCGGCTCAAGATTGTCGCCGGAAGTGAAGCCGAACGTTCCTTCCGAATTCAAATACCCTTCATCCATGGCCTCGCCCACGTTTTTTCTAAGCGAAACCGCCTGGCTGAACTTGTCCGTAATCACGCAATTCGTCGGCCCCACCTTGTCCTGGTCCGGGCAGGAGGTGAGCTCAGTTAAAATTTCATAATCGCCGCGCACGTTAAATTTCGGTTCTAATAATTCTCTCGCCATTTCTTCCGCTCCCGCCGCGCCCGAACTGCCGCTTGATTCATAATCCGAAAGTCCGTAATCGCCTTCGTAAGGCGGAGTGGAAGATTCCCCTTCTTCACCCAGCTTGTTTAGCAATTTATTAAAAGCCGTAATCGCCAGTTGATTTAAAAAAATATTGGAAGCGTCAACTAAGGCGTCTCCGGTATATTTGGCGAGATTAAAATTTCCGGTCGCGCGCGCGCTTTCCAGTCTTTTTTCCGCCTCCCTGGGGGTAGTATTCATCCAGTTAGAAATAGGATTTACGCTGTTTATCCACCCTCCGCTTTCCTGCCTTGCTTTGGCCGCGGCCTCTGTTTCTTTTTCCGTCTGCACGTGAAACATTGATTCTAAGGATAAGGCTATCCCCAAATCATTGGAGGCCGGATCAAACATATCCTGAAGATCTTTTAGGAAATCCTTGCTTTCCAGCTCTGTTTCCCAATTATCAAGCATTTTTTTAAATGTGCATTTCGGCGCGGACGGTTTGGCGTATTGCTTCAATCCCAAAGCTATTTGTCCCTTTAAATCAATATCCGGCTCGCAAAGGTTGAACTTCCAGTCCTTGCTTAAACTCTCTATAAAAGCTCCCTGCGCCTGGCTTAAAGTGTTATCCAGAAATTCGCCGAAAGGCTCCCGCATCCACATCGGTTTTTGACCTTCTGCTCCCGAACCAAGCCAGGTGGCGGTATCGTAGGCTATGGTATTCAAAGCGCTTGTCAAAGCGGCTCCAAAAGCTTTGGACGCGGCTTTTTTTAAATATTCGTCCTTATTCTTTATAACCCAAGTTTTTATCTGATCCAACGCTCTTTTCAGCATTCCTTTCTGGGTAACTTTACATACGCCACTATCATAAACCGCGATAAGTTTCCCGCCGGATGATCCTTCCACGAACGACGACATAGAATTGCAACCTTTCTCACTAAGGCTCTTATCAATATCGCCTTCTTTAAAGTTAAAGTCGGTGGCAGAAACTTTTTGACAATTTAAAATAAAAAAAATAACCGTCAAGCAAAAAACAAACTTTGATAAATTAAGTTTATTTCCGATTTTATTCTTTTTTCGCGACGCTAACATAGTTTTAACGATATTTTTGTTATTTCAAAGCCTTGCCAAAAAACGCAAGGCTTTTTTATTTTTCCACAAAATTTTTGTAATTGCCCCTATTAATCAATTCCACGGTGCTTGCCGGATATGTTTCAAGAAAAACTTTCGGTTTTTTAAATTTATCTTTTCTCCACTTAAACTCAAAACCGGCCAATCGCCCTTCAAATTCCTCCAAATAATCAATTTCCTGTTTTTGCGTCGTTCTCCAAAAATAAATATTTTTATCAATATCGCGGTTTCTGTTGTATTTTAATCTTTCACTGATCATAAAATTTTCCCATAAACTCCCCGTATCCTGCCTTAAGTCCATGGGGTTGAAGTTATTAACCAGGGCATTTCTGATTCCCGTATCGTAAAAATATATTTTTCTCATCTTTTTTAACTCGTTTCTTAAATTTCTGCTGAACGGCCTGAGCTTGAAAACAATAAAGGCTTTTTCCAATATCTGAATGTAATTAATCACCGTATTTTTATCTATGCCAACCGTATCCGCCAGTTCGTTATAGGAAACTTCACTGCCTATTTGCAATGCCATAGCTTGCAAAAGTTTTTCCAACGCTTCGGGATTTTTAATATTCTGATATTGCAAAACATCTTTGTATAAATAGCTTTTGGCTATGTTTTTTAAATTTCTCTCCGCCTCCGCTCCTTTCCGTATTATTTCGGGGTACATGCCGAATACCAGCATTCTTTCCAACAGTCTGTCTATTTCCAAGTCGGAATAAATTAATTTTAATTCTTCCAAGGAAAATGGATAAAGATAATATTCGTTTTTTCTTCCTGTCAACGGCTCTGAAATTTCATTGGATAAATCAAAGGAAAATGAGCCGGTGGCGATTATCTGCAACTGGGGGAAATTATCAACTATTAACTTTAAGGTAAGGCCGATATTTTTTACTCTTTGCGCTTCATCAAAAATAATCAACTTGTTATTTCCCAAAAAGGCCTTGAGTTCAGTGGAGGTTTTGTCGGTCAACGCCCGCCTTACATCCATCTCATCGCAATTAAAATAGCTTGACTCGCCAACGTATTCTTTTTGGATTTCCTTTACTAAGGTAGTTTTGCCCACCTGCCTCGCGCCATAAATTATAATTATTTTACCTTTAAATAAGTCCTTTTTTACGCTTTCTTTTATTTTTCTTTCTATAATCATAATACATTATTTAGGTGAATCCACTAACCTAAATATATACTATTTTGGTGAATATGTCTATTTTAATTCAACCCCCAACCCGTTACCACTTCCACAACCGCGGCTCCTTCAAGCCCCTAATCTTAATTCATTTCAAAGTTCGCTTCAAGGCCCTGCAAAAAAAACGCAGGGCTTTTTTATTTTTTTCCTTTTCTATTATTCAATTTTAAAAAATTATTTCCTGAAATAATAGATTTTCTTAATTTACGTTCAATCTGTTTTCTAGCGGAGCCGGCAATCTGACCGCCCGCCCTTGCGTCCTCTTTTAACAACGGCACACCCTTCGTATTTTTCGTACGATGGATTTCAGTGGTCGTGCTTTCGCCGAGCATTGTCAAAATCAGTTCAATATCACCCATGTGATCGCGAAGATTTTCTTTCTTTAATCCTTTAACATTCTTGAATTCCGATGGCGTTAAGCCAAAAGTCGCTTGGGAAATTTCAGCAGTTAAAATTTCATAACCGTTATTGGTTTTTGCTCCGCGCTTTTGCCATTCATCCGTTAATTCCGCGCGTACGGCCATACCGCGCATTCGTTTTTCAATCCAATCCCCTGAATAGCCTTTAAGTTTATAGAGCAACTTTGTTCTTTTTGTGGCGAGTTCGGGATCTTCTATTTCTTGCACGCGTTCATACCCGACCTTGGCAAGCCAACGTTTAAAAGGCTCAGCTTTGGGCGATGGAATAGATTGAATGACGCGGAACATCGTTTCAGTATTCGCGCAATCAGTTTCGCGCATCTTACCATCCGGGGCTTCCATTTTCAACTGTCCGATTTTTTCGGACACTTCAAAATAGCCTTCAATTATAAGTTTCTTTTTTAGATCGCTCCAGTATTTCCTTGGCCGGTCTGTGCCGGTTAAAACTTCAATAATATCAATAACCGAAAAATGCCATTCCTTATTAAAAATAATTCTTCTAATCTTTTTGCCTCTAAATAGGGCAATATGTTTTTCAAAATTTTTTGGTTTTTTCATGTTAAAAAACGCAGGGCTTTTTTATTTTTATTTAATTGTCAATGCTTTTTCTGCTAATCTAATCCCGAATCCTTTTTGATAAATTTAATTATCTCTTTTGCTATCTTATAAATTTTTTCTGTTTTTTAAAAAATTCTTTATTGCGAAAGAAAACTTCTGATCGCCGATATTAAACCATTCTTCGACTATATTGGCTCTTTTCATATAAAACCTTTAAAACATATCTTATTTATTTGACACCTCGCTATAGCTCTTCATCAGTTCCGCGTCGCTGATTTTGTCCAGCGCTTCTTTTTGCATGCCGGCGTTTAAAAGCATCTGCCGAAGAGTTGGCGCGTCAAGGGAGCCTCCTAAAAGCGATTCCGCGGCCGCGCTTCCGCCTGCGCCTGTTTCCTGCTGTCCGCCGGCTGACGGCAAAGCCGTCCCTGTTTGGTTTAATAAGTTTGTCAAAGAATCATTAACCTGCTGTTTGTTTTTTTCGCCTTCGCTTGTCACCGCTTTATCGCCTTCCACCACTCCGGACCTATAACAGTCGCGTCCGGCTGGGCAGTTCGGGTCCTTGCCGTTGTCTATTTCCTGCTTGTCGGAAAAGCCGTCCGAATCGCTATCCTCCAAATACGGCGAGGTTTTATAAATGTTCAATTCATCGTAGTCGGAAAGGCCGTCAACGTCGGTGTCTTTGTTTTTCAGCGCCTCATCGTTATTTTCGTCTTGTAGAGACGCAATATTTTGCGTCTCTACTTTGGCATTGCCGCCGCTTTTGCGCGCCAAAGGACTCTGGATACTTTTTTTAAACTGAACCATCCACATCCCGATTGCTAAAACTGCAAAAATCGCCAACGCGGCCGCCGCTATTTTCTGCCACCTTCCTATCTGCCCCCCTTGTAAAGGGGGGGTAGGGGGGATTTTTTTATTATTAACACCTTCCATTTGTTTTTATTTTATCATTTTTTAAAAAAATAAGCAATCAAAAATAACCATTACTTATTTTTATTATAACATATTTGCTTTTCCTGTGCCTAAAACAGACTGTCGCCGAATACGCTTTTGAAGCAAGAAAAACAGAAGCTAAGCTTCTGGAAACTCCCAGAAGCTAAGCTTCTGTTTTTCTTTCAATAATTTTACCCAATCCTTCACCGATAATTCCTGCGCCCTTACCTTTGGCGCGAAACCCGCGTCTAATAGCCACTTTTCCGCTTCTTCTTGTTTAATATGAAAACCGTTAGCCAAATTATTTTTCAACATTTTCCTTCGCGCGCTAAATCCGATTTTCACCAGCCGAAAAAACTCTTTCTCTAATTTGTCATCGCGAGCGGAATGAAATGGAGCGTGGCGATCTTTAATATGTTGTTTCTCGCCCGAACTATTAAAGATTGCTTCGTCGTTGCCACTCCTCGCAATGACACCTGAATCTCTTGTCTTAATTTTCACGATCGCGCTGTCCACCTCCGGCTTGGGCCAAAAATTATCTTTGGACACAATTTCAATTACTTCCGTCCCACCGGGGCGGGAATAAAATTGGACCGACACCGCCAAAAGGCTCATTTTCCCCGGCTTTGCCGCAATACGCTCCGCCACTTCCTTTTGCAGCATCAACACCATCAATTCCGGCTTTTCACCGGAGCTTTCACCGGAGCTTAGCTCCGGGTACCCGGAGCTAAGCTCCTTTTTTTCTACTTCCGATAAAAACTTTCTCAAAAATATGGAAGTAATGTTATAAGGCAAATTGGCTACAATTTTATAGCCACGCGATGTATTATCGGAATTTTTTGTTTGGGATTTGGAATTTGGGATTTTATTAGAAATTAGAAATTTGAAATTAGAAATTTGCCAATTAAGAATATTGGCATTAATTATTTCCACATTGTTAAATTTTTGAGCGTCAACCACCGTCTTTAAATATTTTGCCAGCTTATCATCCAACTCCACCGCAATAACTTTTTTCACCCGCTTCGCCAGTTTGACGGTTAAAAATCCGAGTCCCGGTCCGACTTCCAAAACCACATCGTCTTTTTTCAATTCCGCCGCCTCAATAATTTTATCGTAAATTTCCTCCTTGACTAAAAAATTCTGCCCCTTGGAACGGGCAGGATGAATGTCATAAACGCGGCACAATTCTTTTGTTTTATTTAATAAGTCCACATTTCCTGCTATAATAAATCCAACGCCGCTTACTGCTCTATTTGCAACCATAACACCCTCCGGAAGAGGCGAGCACAGCGTTAGCCGACATATACATGGAATTTGTCATTCCGCCGTAAATTAGCTGTCCGCCGGATGTTAAACCGGCTTGCCCTATCGCCACATTGGACAATAATAAAGGCGGTTCTCCCGATCCTCCGGCCGATGTTCCATTAATATCCGAGTACAACACGCAGTTTGTTTCGTCCGGTATTGTCGTGCATAAAGTGCCGCCCATGCAACATCGGCAACCGGCGGCGCTGCAACAAGAAGTAGTGCATTTAGTAATAATCGCGTTAGTCACCCCCACTTGATAAGGGAAAGAACCGGCCGCTTCCGCCGCCTTTTGAAATTCCCGGTAATTAACGGCGTATTTCCCTCCATAAACGCCCGCCCCGATTAACGCAACGGCCGCGGCAAATAAAATTATTTTCTTTTTACTCTTGGCGACCTGGTCACCAAAAAACTTTTTATCAAACATATGTTTTACTATATCATATCAAATAAATGAGAAAAATTCAATTCCAAACCGATCAATATTATCATATCTACAACCGCGGCGTGGATAAACGAAATATTTTCTTAGACAACAAAGATTATATTAGATTTTTAACCGGCATGAAAGAATTTAATAGGACTGAATCAATTGGAAGCTTACGTGATTTAACAGAAGCTAAGCTTCTGGAAGCTTCCAGAAGCTTAGCTTCTGTTTCTCCGTCGCCCTTAGTTAAAATTATTGCTTATTGTATAAATCCAAATCACTATCATTTATTGCTAAAACAAATTGTGGATAGAGGTATTGAAAAATTTTTACATAAAATTGGAACTGGTTATACTAAATATTTTAATACAAAACATAATCGTTCGGGGTCTCTTTTTCAAGGACCTTTCCAAGCAATTCATATTACTACCAACAACTATCTCCTTCAGCTTTCCTGTTATATAAACGGCAATTCGGAAATTCATAAAATTGCCAAAGCGGAAAATTATCCCTGGTCAAGCTACCAGGATTATCTAGGAAAAAAAGGCGGAAAATTATGCGCGAAGGAAACAATTTTAAAGCAATTTGAAGATGTAAATGAATATAAAAATTTAACCGAGGATATAATCAAAGATTCTTTTGAGAGAAAAGAAGAAATAAGGGGATATTTATTGGAATAAAATAGAAGCTTCCCAGAAGCTTAGCTTCTGGGAAGCTTCTGGGAAAATTTAAGTGTATGAGCAAAATAATCATTCTGTTCTCTTTTTTTATTCTGCTTTTTTTTGTTGAATTCGGCCGAGCTGAATCCAATCTTGCCGAACGCCTCTCCGGCCACATCCTACTTGAAGTGGAGGCGCGCGGCGAGGCTTGGTACGTCAATCCGTCCGACTTAAAAAGGTATTATTTGGGCCGGCCTGATGACGCTTTTGAAATAATGCAAAAATTAGGCGTGGGCATTACTGATAAAAACTTGCTAAAAATTCCAGTTGGCATCGCGGAAGACAGCGAACAAGACATCGACGGGGACGGACTGGATGACGCGCTGGAAAACGCTCTTGGCACGGACATGGCTAAAAACGACACCGACGGGGACGGATATAATGATAAAATTGAAATTGAAAATAATTACTCGCCCGTCAGCAATGGCAGGCCGGGTATTGATGAAAATTTCACCGCCGCTAATGCGGGAAAAATATTTCTTCAGGTTGAGGGGGCGGGAGAAGCTTGGTATGTTGAACCCGCGGTCCAGAAACGCTATTATCTCGGCCGGCCGGCGGCGGCGTTTGAAATAATGAAAAAATTCGGCCTTGGCATCATCAATGAAAATATAAACCAAATTTCCATCGGCTCCCTTTCAAACTCATCTTTATCCAACACTCAAGAAAATAAACAAACTAACGGCAATAATAATCCTAACAACGGAGACGTTATCTCCGACGCCGCCGGCGCCATCAGGTCGGGCGACGCGGAAAAAGCCGCTTCCTGCTTTACGCCGGAAATGAAAAAAGCCATTGAGTACACAATGGACTTCCTAGACAAAGACGGTCGACTGACGTTGGGAAATATCCTGTCCGGCTCAAAATTAAAAAGCTCGTCAACGAATGAAAAAATGTATACGAACGACGTTTATTTTTCCCTGGGCGGATACGACGTAACCGTAAAGTTTTACGTCAAAAAACAATCGGACGGGAGCTGGCTGCTCGCGAATCTATAAAAAGCCCCCTTTAACAAAGGGGGATTTTATTTCGCCACCACATTTATCAGCTTTCCTTTCGCGAATATAACTTTTACAATCTTTTTGCCCTCGGTCCACTTTTTAACTTTCTCATTTTTCATCGCCAATTCTTTCGCCTCCTCATCGCCAATCTCGGCGGCAACTTCAATCGTATCCCGCACCTTGCCATTAACTTGAATTACAAGTTGTATTGTTTTATCCTTAACTAGCGCCGGATTCCACTCCGGCCATTTTTGTTTAAAAATACTTTCACTATTACTGCCCCCTTGATAAAGGGGGGTAGGGGGGATTTTTGACCATAATTCTTCGGTAATATGGGGAGCAAACGGACTTAACAGAATTAAGAATTTAGAATATAGAATTAGGGAAATATTTTTTTCCTTTTCCATCTCATTTAATAAAATCATCATCTGGCTAATGGCCGTATTAAACTTAAAGCTCTCAATATCTTCCGTCACTTTCTTAATCGTCTTGTGCAACAACCGCGTTATTTTAATTTCCGCATCGGTCCGCGCCTGTGCTGAGCTTGCCGAAGCATCTTCCGCATCAATCAGCATTTTACTCGCCAGAGCGAAAACTCTCTCCAAAAACCTCCTCACGCCCACCACGCCCTTCGTGCTCCAAGCGATGCCTTGCGTGAACGGCCCCATAAACATCTCGTAAAGCCGGATGGAATCGGCACCGTATTGCTCAATGACATCATCGGGGTTGATGACGTTGTTCCAACGCTTACTCATTTTCCGGCCGTCCTCGGCTAAAATAAGCCCGACATGAATCAGCCTCTTAAACGGCTCATCGGTTGAAACAACGCCGATGTCGTATAAAAATTTGTGCCAAAAACGGGCGTATAAAAGATGGCGGGTGGCATGCTCTATGCCGCCGACATACAAATCAACCGGCATCCATTTCTTTTCTTCTTTTTTATCAATTAACGCCTTATTATTTTTCGGGTCAATATAGCGAAGGTAATACCAGCACGAACCGGCCCACTGCGGCATGGTGTTTGTTTCCCGCCTGGCCGGACCGCCGCATTTCGGGCAGGTCGTTTCCACCCATTCCTTTATATTGGCAAGCGGCGACTCTCCCGTCCCGGTCGGCTCGTAACTTTCAACCTCCGGTAAACGCACTGGCAGATTATCCTCAGCCACGGCAATCCAGCCGGGATTTAATAATTCACCCGCATTAAATTCATTATTTTTGATTTTTGATTTTTGATTTTTGATTTTTTCCGCGCAGTGTTCACAAAACACAAGCGGAAACGGCTCTCCCCAATATCTTTGACGGGAAAACACCCAGTCCCGCATTTTATAATTTACTTTTTTGCCACCGATTCCCTTTTCTTTCAACCATTTTGTCATTTTTTCCCGCGCTTGTTCGGAAGTCAAGCCGTCATACTCTCCGGAATTAATTAAAATGCCATCGTTAGTAAAAGCTCCCTCGTCATTCTGAGCGGAGCGAAGAATCCCGTTGTTATCGGCAGCGTTCACGGGATCCTTCGTCGCTTCGCTCCTCAGGATGACAGTTTTTATCGGCAAATTATATTTCTTCGCAAACTCAAAATCTCTCTCGTCGTGCGCCGGCACGGCCATAACCGCGCCTGTACCGTAGCCGCCCAAAACATAGTCGGCGACAAAAACAGAAATTTGCTCGTTGGTAAACGGATTGGCGGCTTTAATTCCCTTTAATTCAATGCCGGTTTTTTCCTTTTGTTCCATTCTCTCCACCCCCGTCTTATTCTGCGCTTTTATAATATATTGCTCCGCTTCGGCATAATTTTCTACCTTATCTTTTAATTTTTCTATAATCTCATGTTCCGGCGCGACCACCGCATAAGTCATGCCGAACACCGTATCCAGACGAGTGGTGTAGACATTAATAAAATCCCCCTCGCCCCCTTTATTAAAGGGGGTTATTCGCATCCTAAATTCCGCTCCCTCGCTCCTACCTATCCAATTTTTTTGCTGCTCTTTTATCTGCTCTTCCCAATCCAAATTTTTCTTGTCCAAGTCGTAAAGCAGGCGGTCGGCGTAGGCGGTCATTTTTAAGGCCCATTGGCGCATTTTTTTCTGGACAACCTGCGTCCCGCAGCGCTCGCAAAGCCCGCCTTCCAAATCCTCCAGCGCCAAACCGGTTTTGCATTTGGGGCACCAATTAATCGGCTCGTCCGATTCGTAAGCGAGGCCCCTCTTAAACATCTGCAAGAATATCCACTGCGTCCATTTGTAATATTCCTGGTTGGTGGTATTGATTTCCCTGCCCCAGTCGTAAGTGAAGCCGAATTTTTCAAGCTGTTCTTTAAAAGTCGCGATATTCTTTTCAGCCGCTATTCGCGGATGAATTTTATTGGCGAGAGCGTAATTTTCCGCTGGCAAACCGAAAGCGTCCCAGCCCATGGGATGAAGCACCGAGAAACCTCTCAATATTTTATAACGGGCAAAAACGTCCGTAGCGATATATCCTTTGGGATGGCCGACATGAAGTCCAGCTCCGGACGGATAAGGAAACATGTCCAGCGCGTCAACTTTTTTTTTCTTGCCATAATCCTTATAAATTCCTTCCTTCTCCCAAAGTCGCTGCCATTTTGATTCTATTTGTTTGTGGTCGTATTTCATATTTTATATATCAACCAATTTTTATCATCCTTCATCCTCACCAGCGCGTAATCTCCTTTTAATTTTTTTCCCGCCAGTTGAAACTTCATGCTGCCGGCCGCGAGCGAGCCGCTTAATAATTTCCATTTCCCTTTGTCCCAAATTTTCACCTCGCCCGCCCCGTACTCGCCTTTAGGAATCGTACCATGAAAATTAATATATTCAACCGGGTGATCTTCCACTTGCACGGCCAATCGCTTAACGCCTTTTTCTTCCGGCACGCCTTTCGGCACCGCCCAGGATTTTAACACATCTCCTGCTTCCAGCCGAAAATCGTAATGCAGGTGGCTGGCGTGATGTTCTTGAACGACAAAACGACTTTTACTAACCTTTGCTTCCCCTCCTCTCGGTTCGGGGGTTTTGGTGAATTTGCGTTTGGATTGATATTTTTTTAAAGTCATTAATAATTTTTGAATTTTTAATTTTATAATTTTTAAATTACCAACCGACTCTGTCGGTGGAATTGGGTAAACGGACTTCGTCCTTCT
>CAZZBC010000008.1:0-24761 GCA_964652175.1 uncultured Gammaproteobacteria bacterium
AGCTTGCCGCAGCGGGGCTTGCCCCTTCGGCCACGCTCAGAACGGGTCCGAGGGCGGGGGAAGCGAGAAATGAAAAATTAAAAATTGGGAAATAAAATATAACAAATGCCACCGCAATAAATAAAAAAATAAATATTTTTTTATTTTTTAATTTTACATTGTCATTTCGCATTTTGATTTTTGCATTTTGATTTATATCAGGCTTCTGCCATTCATTTCCGGAGGCGCTTCCAGCTCCATTATTTTTAAAATTGTCGGCGCCACATCCGACAAAATGCCTTGCGGCTGAACTAAGCTCAAATCTCCTCCCGGCGCGTCAAAACTGCTCAACCTGCGGCCCTCAAATTGTTTGCCAATCACAATAAAAGGGACGGGATTGGAGGAATGCTCTTTGTCAATGGCGCCGGTCTGCATATTGAACACGTCTTCGGCGTTTCCATGGTCGGCCGTTATTATTACGCAGCCATCTTTGTCCAAAACGCTCCTGACAACTTTCTCCAAGCATTTGTCCACTGTTTCAACGGCCCTAATCACCGCTTGCATGTTGCCGGTATGGCCGACCATGTCAGGATTGGCGTAATTAACAAGTATAAAATCATATTTATCCTTGGTAATTTCCTTGATTAACCTGTCGGTTAATTCCAGCGCTGACATCTCCGGTTTTAAATCATAACTGTCAACCCGCGGCGAAGGAACCAGTTCGTGGTCCTCCCCTTTTGACTTAGCCTCACGCCCGCCGTTAAAAAAATAGGTCACATGGGCGTATTTTTCAGTCTCGGCGATGCGGAGCTGTTTTAAGCCGGCTTTGGAAATGACCTCCCCCAAGGTATTCTTAATCTCCTCCGGCGGAAAAGCTATTTCCACCGGCAAATCTTTTTCATATTCCGTAAAACAAACAAAAAATAATTTTAAATATTCAGGCCGCGCAAATTTGTTAAAGCCCGGCAAAACAAAGGCTTTCGTAAGTTCACGCCCCCGGTCGGCGCGAAAGTTGAAAAAAATAACAGCGTCATTGTCGGAAATCATCCCGGCCGTATCTATAACCGTCGGCGTGAATTCCTCGTCGTAAATTTTTTTCTTATAACTGCTTTCCGCCGCCTCCACGGCGCTCGTTGCTTTATTGCCTTGGCCGGCCGTCATGGCCAAATATGCTTTGGCGATTCTATCCCAATGATTATCCCTGTCCATGGCGTAAAAGCGGCCGGAAAGTGTGGCGATCTTTCCCGCCCCATATTCGGCCGAAAAACGCTCTAAATCCTTAATAAAACTAACACCGCTGTTATAAGGCGTATCTCGGCCGTCTAAAATGGCGTGGATATAAATTTCGCCGCAACCTCGCTCTTTCGCCAAAGCAAGCAAAGCTTGCAAATGTTCAACCGAAGAATGCACGCCGCCATTGGAAAGCAATCCTATCAAATGCAGCTTTGATTTATTTTTCTTGGCATGTTCAATGGCCTTAATCAAAACCTCATTTCTGTAAAAGCTGCCGTCGCTGATAGCCTTATTTATGCGCGGCAAGTCTTGGTACAAAATTCTCCCCAAACCAAAATTAAGATGCCCGACTTCGCTGTTGCCGTTTTCTCCCCACGGCAACCCCACGGCTTCGCCGGAAGCGCGCAAAGTCATTGAAGGATATTTGGCAACCAATTCTTTTATGGTTGGCGTATTTGCCTGACTGATGGCATTGCCGCTGTAAGGCTGGGTAATTCCCCAGCCGTCAAGAATTACCAATACAACTGGCTTGGGACGCTTAAATTGTTGCTCTATGTTGGACATATAAATGAGAATTTAGAATTAATGATTTGCCCGTCATTTCTTTCGGTTTTTTTCTTCCTAACAAATTCAAAATTGTCGGCGCAATATCGCCCAAAATTCCCTCTTTGTTTAATTTAATCTTTACTCCGCTGATTTCCGGACTAATTATAATGAAGGGCACGGCATTAACGGAGTGTTCGGTGTCAACTTCATCTGTTTTTAAGTCTATCATTTCCTCAACATTGCCGTGGTCAGCCGTAATAATAATTGTCCCCCGCGCTTTCAAGTAAGCGTCAACTATCTCTTTTACGCGCTTATCAATTTCCGAACAGCACTTAATGCCGGCTTCCAAATTGCCGGTGTGGCCCACCATATCCGGGGCCGCGAAATTTAAAACAGTAAAATCGTATTTTTTATTCTTTAAATTTTCAATGACAACTCTGGATAAATCCGCGGAACGCATAGTCGGCGTTTGGTCGTAAGATTTTACGTCCGGCGACGGGATAACCACCCTAGTTTCGCCGGCCACCGGATTAGCGTAGCCGCCGTTAAAAAAATAAGTTACGTGGGCGTATTTTTCAGTTTCGGCAATATACAACTGCCTTAAATCAGCCAGCTGCGCCGACAAAGTTCCGCGCAAATCAACGCCGGGGTAAGCGGTTAAAATGCTATCCAGATCCGGGCCAAAATCGGTCATGGCGACAAATCGTAAATTCTTCAAAATTTTTTTCCTTTTAAACGAACCGAGATTCTGCTCGCTAAAATCCTTTTGTACAAAAACCTTGGCTAATTGCCGCGCCCTATCCGACCTTAAATTAAAAAAAATAACGCTGTCTCCGTCTCCAATGCGGGGAGTGAGCTTGCCTTTTCTGGTCATAACGTAAGGTTCAATAAACTCATCGGTTTCTCCCTTGTTGTAAGACTCGGCAATGGCTGCCTGCGGACTTTTTGCCTTCCTTCCCGTTCCCAGTGTCAGGACGTCATAGGTCTTTTCGCTCCTCTCCCACTTCTTTTTTCTGTCCATGGCATAAAAACGGCCGATTATTGAGGCTACGCACTCGCCGTTCTTAAAGCTTCTCTCCATGGCGGCAACCATTTTTAAAGCGGCGTAACGGGGAGAGTCGCGGCCATCGGTAAATAAATGCAGATAAACATCTTTGACTCCGCTGTTTTTGGCCAACACCGTCAAAGCTAAAATATGGTCGGGGTCGCTGTGCGGGCTTGAACCGGCGCTGAGGATGCCCATCAAATGGAGCTTGGTCTTATTTTTTTTAACATGTCTGATGGCTTCGGCAAAGGCCGGATTTTTAAAAAAAGTCCCGTCATTAATGCTTTTGCTGATTCTGACCGCGTCCTGCTCAACCAGCCTGCCGGCGCCTATGTTCATGTGGCCGGCCTCGCTGTTGCCAACCTGCCCGGGCGGGAGTCCTACGCACTTGCCGGAAGCGCAAAGAACGGTGTTTGGATACTTTCTGATTAAGCCGCTTAACGTCGGGGTCTTCGCCAAGGCAATAGCGTTTCCCTTGTTAGGCCCGGCGATCCCCCAACCATCAAGAATTATAAGTATCATTGGCAAATTACTTTTTGAAATATTTTTCTTCTCTCCCATCTTTAATTTGTGTTTTTTATTTTTTATATTTTATTTTTTATATTTTCCTCAATCTCCATCAACCTATTATACTTCGCCAATCTCTCCCCCCTTGACAATGAACCGGCCTTGATATAATCGGCGCCTACCGCCACGGCCAAGTCGGCGATAAAATCATCGTTGGTTTCGCCGCTTCTGTGCGACACCATTGTTTTATAATTGTGTTTTTGCGCCAATTTTACGCATTCAATCGTTTCAGTTAAAGTGCCGACCTGATTTGGTTTGATCAAAACGGCATTGGCCGCTTTTTCTTTTAGCCCTTGCCGCAAACGGTTAATGTTGGTAACGAACAAATCATCGCCCACCAGCATAATTTCATTGCCTAATTCGCGGGTTAATTCGCGCCACCCCTCCCAATCATCTTCGGCCAGCCCGTCCTCAATGGAAACAATCGGAAATTTCCTGAACCACTCATAATATAAGCCGGCAAGAGTGGCGGAAGTGAAATTCGCCTTATCCAGCTTAAAGATATATTTTTTCGTTTCCGGATTATACAGCTGCGAAGATCCGACGTCAATTCCCAGCCCGATGTCTTTTCCCGGCCTATAGCCGGCATTGATAATAGCGGCCATTATCAGTTCAATCGCCTGAATACTGGAAATAATGTCCGGCGCATACCCGCCCTCATTGCCCACGTCAGTATCAAAACCAGCCTTCTTCAGCACTTTCCCCAACTCGTGAAAAATCTCCGCCCCCATCCTGACCATTTCAGAAAAACTCCTTCTTGCCCCCAACGGAATTATCATAAATTCCTGAAAATCCAAGTTGGTGTCAGCGTGTTTCCCGCCATTGAAAATGTTGAAGCACGGAATTGGCAAGTCGTAAGTTGAAAGTCCGCCTTTGGCGGAAAAGTTGTAAGTTGTGTTTATATATTCATACAATTCCCTGCCTTTAGTTAGAGCGGCGGCGCGGCAACACGCCAATGATACTGACAAGACGGCATTCGCCCCTATTTTTTTCTTGCTGGCCGTGCCGTCAAGTTTTATCATCTCCCTGTCTATTTCTTCCTGCTTTGTCACGTCCATTCCCACCAACTTTTCGGCAATTTTCGTATTCACATTTTTCACGGCCCGTAAAACTCCCAGCCCCCCATATCTCGCCCGCTCTGAGCCTGTCGAAGGGTCGCGAAGTTCCCATGCTTCATGCACTCCGGTAGAGGCGCCGGAAGGCACGCTGGCTTTGGCGGAAAGGCCGTTGTCTAAAATTATTTTTGTCTCAACTGTCGGATTTCCCCGCGAATCCAAAATTTCACGGGCTATAATTTGTTTAATTTTTGGCATACATAAAAAATAAGAAAATAAATTTGTTCTACAATATTTCATACTCCACCGTTGCCGTTACTTGGATTTCCGCGCTGCCGGCTTCTATGGAAGGAGTCTCTTCGCCGCCGCCCACGCCTTCGGCCTGAAGCGCTTTATAACTGCGAAAAACCGGAGGTTCATAAGACGATTCGCTAAAAGAAACGATTTTGCCGAGCTTCACGCCCGCCACGTCGGCAAGCGCTTCCGCCTTCTCTTTAGCTTGTTTCAATGCCTCTTCCCGGGCTTGTTGTTTTAATTTTTCAGGATCATCTATCTCAAAAGACAGGCCGCCAGCCTGGTTTAATCCCGCGTTCGCCGCCAAATCTAAAATTTTGCTCACTTTTTCCAAGTCCCTTGCCTTGATGCTTATATTTTGGCTTACCTGATAACCGCGCAATCTTTGCCGTCCGTCCAACCAGTCGTAAGCGGGATAAATATTATAACTCGTTGTCTGAATGTCTTTGGCCTCAATCTTTAAATCATCTTTAATTTTTTTAACCGCCGCGTTCATTTTTTCCGTATTGTCTTTCTGCGCCTCGGCTACGGTTTTTTTCTCCACGCTGTAGCCCAGTTGTATATTGGCGATATCGGGCACGCCGATAACCCTTCCTTCGCCGGTAATCATGATTGAGTGGCGCTGCTCTTCGCTTACTCCTATGTAATCATGCGCCTTAATGGCATTCCAGCTTAAAATGCCGAGGTAAATCGCGGCGATGAAAAGAGCGATGCTCGCAAAAATCGTAACAATTTTGTTTGGAACCATAAATTTAAAATTAAAAATAAAAGATTAAAAATAAAAATTTTTGATTTTTTATATTTTATTTTTTATTTATATTTTACTATCCCCTCCAGTCCCGGCATCCGTTCGCCTCCCAAATAAGCCAGCATCGCTCCCCCGCCGGTTGAAATCCAGTCAACATAATCTGACATTTTGGTCATTTTTAAAGCCTCAATGGTCTCTCCGCCGCCAACCGCCCCAAAAGCGGCTCCTTGCGAACGGGCAGCAACTATTCGCGCCACCGCCAATGTGCCGTGACGAAAGTGTTCGGTTTCAAACATGCCCATCGGACCGTTCCAAATAATCGTTTTGGCCCTTCTGATAAAATTGGCATAATATCTTATTGTTTCGGGTCCTATGTCTAAAATAATATCATTTTTATCAATTTTTTTAATCTTTCTGTGTTTCACCTTGCCGCCGCCATTTTTTTTGCCGCCCACAATAACGTCAATCGGCAAAACAATTTTTTCACCGGCCCGCAAGGATATTTTTTTTGCCTCGCCGGCATTTTCATCGCTTACCAACGACCTGCCCGTTTTATATCCTTTAGCTGCCAAAAAATTGTTGGCCAAAGCTCCTCCGACCAAAATATGCTCCGTCTTCTTTAATAAATTCTTCAATAAAGGCAATTTAGTCGATATTTTGGCTCCGCCAATAATCGTGACCAGCGGTTTTTTTGGTTTTAGTATTTTATTTAGGTTTAGAATTTCTTTTTCCAATAAAAGACCGGCAAAGACCGGCAAATATTTTTTAATGGCGCTTACTGAAGCATGCGCCCGATGGCTTGCCGCGAAAGCGTCATTTACGCAAATATCGGCTAAGGCCGCCAAATCCCGGGCGAATTTTTTATCATTATTTTTCTCACCATCATAAAACCTTAAATTTTCAAGCATTAAAATATCCCCTTCTTTCATTTTATTAACGGATTTCTCGACTTTGGCCCCGACGCAATCATTCACAAATTTTATTTTCTTATCCAATAGTCCGCCCAAATATAATGCTATTGGTTTGATTGAATTATATTTTTGATTTTTGTCCCGCCGACGGCGGGATAATTTTTGATTTATTTTAAGGTGCGTGGCGATTATCACTTTGCATTTATATCGCAATAAAAAGCGAATGGTGGGTAAAGTTGCCGCCATTTTATAATCATCCTTGATTTTGCCATTTTCCATAGGCACATTAAAATCAGCGCGCAAAAAAACCTTCTTTCCTTTCAGATTTTTCACCTGCCTGATTGATTTTATTTTCATGTATTTCTTAATTTTAATAAGCTAATGAAGCTAATAAGCTAAAAGCTATCTTGCTTCTCCCAGCTCTACCTCAACTTCTTTTTCTTCCCCTTTACGCGAATAGATAACATTAATTTTATCACCCGCCTGGAACCCCTGAATAATATCGGTTAAATTGTTATCTTCATTAATTTCAATATTGTTAACTGACAGGATTATATCTCCTTCTTTCAGGCCGGCTGAATAAGCGGGACTTCCCTTGATTACGGCGACGCCGTTGACATTTTGATGTATAATGGCTCCTTTTTCGTTTTGACGCAAACCAACCGCCGCCTCGGAATTTGTCCGGGTTATCCTCGCTAAACGGGATAAATCAATATAATTAATTCCCAAGGTCGGACGCTTCACTTCCCCACTGCCAAGCAAACTCTTTATGGCGGAATCAAGGTGGCTGATTGGCTCTACCGCCTCTTTGTCGCTTAAGCCGACTATGTCGCCCGCCAAATTAAACAAAACCGATCCCGCGAATTCTTTACTTAAATCTTCGGCCAGACTGATCCGGCTTAAGAAAGAATCGCTTGAATCCACTAAATCCACGGCTCTTTTCTTGCGGTCGGCTATTGAATTTAAAACAGCGCGCCCGTCCCAATTAACCGCCAAAACAATTTGCCCATTTTTAATTTCATCCCAGCCGGCGAATTTTTTAACCGGCAAATCCTTTGCCTGAACGTGCAAAAAATTAAATGACGTCAATTTGTCGCTTGCCATTTTATCAATCGCGTAAATCACCTTGTCTTTTGTCATAACCATATAATTATCCGCCGTCTCGGGCTTAAAGCTGGTTATAATCCAGCCGTCGCTCGTAATAATAAGGCCCTGCCCGACTTCTTGTCCGGCTGCGTAATAATCATCCGAATTAAAACTATTACTGCCCTTTGATTCACCGCTTGATTTTTTTTTAAAAATTGCCGCTAAACTGCCGGCGGCGGAATTTATGGTTTCAACCGCTTTGTCATTTTGCTCAACCACCACCTTCTTCGCATCCCTGATAATCAAATTAGATCCTCCGTAACTTACATCGGAAAAATCAATATCGCCAAAAAGCGGCATATTCAAAGCGCCGCCCAAAATATAAGTTCCGACAATTAATTCACCCGCCAATCCGCCGACCAAACCGAAAATTGCGGCCAAAATAATAATTAAAAGTATGTTATTTTTTTTCTTTTCTTTTTCCATATTATAGCCATCTGGCTGTTAAAAGCACTAAAAATATACTGGAAAAACCAAATATTAAGTATAACCTTGCCATTTTCTTGTTTAGTCCGCCAAGCAAATAAAGCCTAATTAAACTGACTGACATATAATAACAAATTGATAAAATTAAAGCGGCAACATTATAATTTAAGGGCAAAAAAGAAATTGACCACCACAATTCTATTAAAACCAGGCAATTTATTAAAGTATAAATTACCCCTCCTTTTTCCCTGGCTCCGCTCGCCCACATCGCTCCATGCGTCAGCGCTAAAAAAAGAGGGTATATGATAATTATCAAGGGCCAAACCGGCAAATTTAGGACGGATTGAGGGCCGTAAGCCACCGCGGACAGGAAAAAAAAGGCTAAAAAATTGCCATAAGAATAAATATTTTCAAAGGCAGCTTCCTTAAACAGGGTTGGCTGAAGCAAAAAATAGTAAATAGAACGGCAATAAAAATAAAGAAAAATAACATTGACTGCGAATAAAATTTGAACTAAAAATTTACTGGAAGATATCAAGGAGTACGCCGCTAAACTGGTTATAAAAATCGCCGGGAGCAGAAAAAAATTCCACCATTTTTTATCAACCAAGCTGGTTCTCGCGAACTGCCAGGCGGTAAAAAAAATCGACAAATTAGCCAACGCCAATGCCACATAAATCATCTTGGGATAAAAGAAAAACCATTCAAACAAAAGAAAAACAATAAAAGGAACGATTAAAACTAAAAGTCGGAGATAAAGCATAATTAGTTTATCCAATCATAATCCGTTTTTATCTGGCCGATCATCTGCTGGCTGGTTGTTTTCTCTTCGGCATCGCCGGTCCGCAGGAAATTTTCCATTTTAGTCATTGCCAAAACCAAATTAAGATGCAGGTCTTTAAATTTGGCGGGAACCGTCAGGGATAGTAATTTATTTTCCATTTGCTCCACTTCTCCGATATTAGCATTCGGCGCAACCGCTAACCGCGAATAATCATCCAGGATTAATTTTGCGTCTTTTTTGTAATCATTTTCCATTTTTTCCAAATCAACTTTTTCTTTAAGCGCCCCGCCGGACTCCCTTCCTCTTTTATCGGCAATGGGCTTGGAAGTCGCCGCCAAATATAAGGACAGCGCGAAAGCCAAAATAAATAAAATCAATAAAATTTTTTCTTTTTTTGTCATAAATAATATAATTTCAATCTACAAATATTCGTAGATGTGAATTGATTATAAACTAAAGTTTTTCGCGGCCATTTCCGCCCACTCGCCACTCTCTTCATCCCACTTGTAAGCGACCAGCTTGCTACTTTTTTCATCGCCATAAACATATTCAACCTTCGTTTCCGAGCCGATGCGCTTGGAATAAATTGTTTTTTTATCCAACAATACCGGCTTGGTAACGAATTCCAACCGCATCCTTCCGAGCGGCCCCTTAAAAACAATATATTCAACATCAACGCCTCCCTCTTCTTCCAGATGCTCGCTACCTTCATCCTCCACTTCAAAATTATCTTTTATGTTTCCCAATGTGTCTCTCCACTTTTCAATAGTCATCTTAATTTTCCCTAAATTCTATATTTTAAATTCTAAATTCTTTCCTAATAATACGCCGCTTGCGTTTCTAAGTCGCGCTTGCTGTTTTTAGCGATATCCTCGCTGATGAAACCGGCGGCCGATAATCTGTCAACGGCTTTATTCAGGGTGATCATGCCTTCTTTGTGGCTGGTTTGAATAACGGTATAAATTTGCTCTATTTGATTTCTCCTGATTAAATTGGCGACTGCCCGGTTGTTAATCATAATTTCCCGCGCCGCTACCCGCCCGCCGTCAACGCGGGGAAGCAGCTGCTGGGCGATGACCGCCTTAAGGACCGACGCCAGTTGGTTTAATATTTCCTGCTGCTGGTGGGCCGGGAAAACATCCACAATCCTCTCAATGGTTTCCGGCGCCGTGGCCGTATGCAGGGTGGAGAGCACCAAGTGGCCTGTTTCAGCCGCGGTTAAAGCGGCGGAAATAGTTTCCAGATCTCGCATTTCTCCCACCATAATTACGTTAGGGTCCTGCCGCAAGGCGTATTTCAAAGCTGAAGCGAAATCCTTGGTATCGGTTCCCAATTCCCTTTGTTCAATAATACTCTGGTCTTCTTTGAATAAGTATTCAACGGGATCTTCAATGGTAATAATGTGCGTCCTTCTTTCCCTGTTTATTATATCAATCATGGCGGCCAACGTTGTTGACTTGCCGCTGCCCGACGGTCCGGTAACCAAAATCAACCCGTCCTTCAAATGCGTTAATTTGTAAATTACTTCGTCAAACCCCAGTTCGTCGGGCTGGGGTATAAATTCAGGCACCAGACGGGCGGTCAGGCCTATTTTCCCCTCCTGGTAATGTAAGTTTACCCTGAAACGGGAGCCAAAAAATCCTTGCGAAAAATCAAGCTCCTTTTTTTCCTCAAACTTTTTCCATGTCTTTTCATCAACCAACGATTGTATGGCTCTCTTTAAATCGCCATCTTCAATTATATCGTAGTTTAATTTAATGAGTTCGCCGGATATGCGCAACACCGGAATACTGCCGGCCACCAAATGCAAATCAGAGGCTTTTTGTTCTATGGCTTGTTTAAAATAAGAAGAAATATCCATAATAATAAATTCCAAAACTTACAAGATTATTATAACATAAAAATAAAATAAATAAAAAGGCAGGATTATATTGCCTGCCTATCTTGAATAATTTTAGCTTTCGCTCCTTCATCGGACGGCCGGAGATCTTTTCGGAAGGATTTTATATCCTCATTAACTCTAGTAAAATAGAAAATAATTTCACTTAAGTTAATTATCGCCTCCTCTGTTGTTTGCGGATTTGAAGAAGAAAAATTCTTTTTTATTTTCTCTTCTATGACCTCCATCACTATTTCCTGCTCTGAAAGTTTTGTAAAAAAATCTTTATCCTCTGTTGGCAAACTTAGCATATCCATCACCATCTCTTTTCTCTCGTCTGACAATCGCAAAAATTTATCCTGCAAGAAAGCCAGCGTTCTTTCATCGGCCATCCTTTTAATCTTTTTCTTTATAAAAGAATGGCTGCTGTCATTCTGCGCGTCAATAATAATCAAAAAGGACGAAACTAATCCAAAAATAATAAAAAGAACGAATAAAACTTTTTTCATTTTCTCCTCCCTTGAAATATTTTTAAATTATTCAAAATGTTTTAATGGCGCATTTTTCCAGCAATGCCGGACAATCAGTTTTTCCCGGAATAGCGCAAGGCCCCCAGCTTATGGAAACCACTTCAAACTCATAACCTTCGGGGCAAACGCAAGTTATCGGATTACTCGCAGTATGCGCGTATTCTTTGTTAACTTCGCATTTTTCTTGCGTCTCCGGCCCTTTGCAGTCCGCAGGGCATAAATTGGAGTCTAATTTTTCAATCGGTCCGCAAATTCCGTCGCCGCACTTGCCGGCGCCGGCGTTAACGCCTTCTTTTTTGGCGCCATAAACCGTATTTATCAATTCATCTGAAATTCTTTTTTCCGGCAGCAAGCTCTGTTCTATTATTTCCGACATAGTCCTGCTTTTCGCGCCTTTCTGGTCTTTTGAATGCGCGAAATCCAAGAAACTGTAAAATCCGTCAAGATCCTCCGGGTTGCTGTGTGTTACCGCGCCATAAACTTTCACGGGATCCATGGAGATGAATATTTCCTCGGCGTCGTTGGCACGCTCCGCCGTAGTCACCGGATTATGTTTTAACCATTTCCTTTCAATATTTTTATAAACGCCGACAGTCAAATATTTGTTTTGACCATTTTCCGGGCCGCTCCAATCCGCCTCCCTTACGCCCGCTTCGCCATGATTGGCAAATCCGCTGCAAGTATCATAAATAATCTCGTCCGGCAGATCTTTTTTGTCGGCGTCATCGTTCATGCAGCCCGAACGGATATCAGGGTTTATTTTCTTCAATTCTTTAATGTAATCCGAAAGAATTCCCAGATATTTTTCCTGTTCTTTGCCTTGGGATTTCCTTATTGTTTTAGCCTCTTCTTCCGAATAATCGGTATAGCCGTCCCAATTGCCGTGATACAAGCCGTGATGATGACCGGCGATTTCATGCCCTTCTTTTTTCCATTCTTCCAATTCAGCCATTCTTTCGGAACTCTCCGCGATATAATCCGCCCACGGCGCGGTAAACATTAATGTCAATTTGATGTGATACTCGTCTGCCTTAGCCACCATTTCCTTTAATTTTTCATATCGCTCGACAATCATCTGTGTTTGGTTGGGAAACCCGTGAAACGGCTCGTTATGGATGGCGATAAAATAATAAGGGATATTGCTTGCGAAACCGTCCGTCTGGACGGCAGCGCAATCTTTTGGACATAAATTTTTATCCAATTTTTCCAGCGGCCCGCAAACCTCGTCTCCGCATTTGTCTTGCGGCAGTTCCAAAGAAGGTTTTAAGAAAAACGACGCGCCGCCGACGATAATGCCTGCGGCCAAAATAAAAAATATTATTTGTATCGGCGTAAAACCCTTTTGGCGATTAAGATAAAATGGATGTTTGGTTTTAAATTTGGGCATAAACAAATAAAAAATAATAACCTTAATCAATTTCCCCCGAATCTCCTTCGCCTTTTGGCGTATTCGGATAAAATCAAGTCAACGTCGCTCTCTTCAAAGTCGGGCCAATATTTTTTTAAAAACATAAGTTCGCTGTAAACGGATTGCCAAAGCTGAAAACCGGACAAACGCTCTTCACCGGCGGTGCGCGCGATAATATCCGGGTCCGGCAAATCGCCATTATACAAATACTTTCTAATCATGCCTTCATGCGCCTGCTCGACTTCGACGTTATTTTTTATCATTTTGCGGATGGCGTCAATAATTTCCGCCCGGCCGCCGTAATTAAGGCAAATATTCAAAGTCCCCTCTTTAAGCGCTTTTGTTTTGTTGATTGTATTATAACATGACTCCGGCAAATCGCCAGGCAATTCATCAATCCGTCCGCTTATTAAAACGCGATACCCTCTTTTTAAAGCGATTTCAAGTTGTTCGTCAACGGCTCGTTTCAATAATTTCATTAAATAATTGACTTCTTCCCCGCTTCTCTTCCAATTTTCCATTGAAAAAGCGAAAACCGAAAGTATCTTTACTCCCCGAGAAAAAAACCAATCAGCCGCCTTTTTAAACTTTTCATAGCCCCTTAAATGGCCTTCCGGAGTCGGCAAATTTCTCTCGCGCGCCCAGCGCCGGTTGCCGTCCATAATAATGCCGACATGAACAGGAATATTTTTATCTTGTCCGCTCATATGTAAGATTTGGAAATTACTTTAAATAAACAACATATGCTTCTCCGTCGGTAAAAAACTGACTATTAACAAAATTTTCTTCCGCTGTCGAATCCATAAACTTGTCTTTACCGTATTTTTCCACCAAATCCGTCTTCGATAGTTCGCTGAAAACATATTCTCTCTCGGTATTTATATCAGGGCTGATTTTGTGAACTATCCCCCATTTTGATCTTATATCCAAGCTGGCCGTGCCAACATAAATTTTTCTGCCGTCGCCGTCCTTGAAATTAGAGTCCCAAAACTTTACTTGATGCCTTTCTTTTAAACTTTTAATCTTTGCCGAATTTTCAAAACCGAAATTATGGACTTCGGCGTTCCAGAAAGACGGAGTCATGGGCGCGGCGGAATAATTTAAATTTAAAACGGCCGACTTGATTACCTTATATAAAGAATAAAAACTTATTTGATCGGCCGCATGCCAGTCGGCTTTTTTAAAAATCTCCGCAAGCCGCGCGCCGTCCGCGGCAATAATTATAAAACTTAACGGCTCCTGCCTGCCGCCGGTTAAATTTTCGGAATACTTTGGCAGTTTATATTTGGAAAATATATCTAGCACGCCGCTGACTGTTTCCGGAACGGCTCTTTGCGGCGCAATGCGTTCAGGTTGGTAATTAATGCCAAAACCGATAAAAAAAATCAATTCTGCCAAAATAACGGCAAAAGAAATTATTTTAATATAAAGCAAGGCTGGTCGAATTGACCGCTTTTCCTCTTGTTCCTTGCTATTTCCCCCCCCACTTTCCTGCGGTGTATGCGGGAAGGTGGGGGGAAAAATAATCTCCGAGAAGCTAATGCCGATAATAACCCAAAGCAAACCAAGGAGATAGCCCCCCCAAACATCGCTTAAATAATGGACCCCCAAATAAAGGCGGCTGAAACCGACTAAAATTAAAATTGCTATGCCTGAAAAAAGAATATTAAGTTTAGTTTTCCATTTTTTAACGTTTCGCCAGCCGAAATAAACCAAAAAACCGAAGAAGGCCGTGGCTAACGCCGCGTGTCCGCTGGGAAAAGAAAAAGTATTTTCAAAATAAAGCGCTTCCAAAGGCCGGGGACGATGAAAGGCTATTTTTCCAAGAAAAACCAGGAAGGAAGCCCCGCCAACCGCTACCCAAAGCGGCGCCATATACGCCCTTTTTCTCCACAGCCAGAAAAGAAACGAGACGGCAATCATAAAACTTAATATAATCACCGACTTTCCGAGCAAGGTAATCCACAAAAACGCTTTTATTAAAATTAAATGGCGGAAAGCCGCGATTAAATTTTCCACCCTTAAATCAACCGAAACAATAATGTCGGAAGTGATGATGTCCTCAATAACGCCGATGAGCAGAAAAAATACATAAACAAAAACCAAACTTAAAAACGTGAGCGGCAAGCCGAAAAAATTATTCTTGTTCAGCCTGTTCCCAAGCCAGCTGAAAAATAAAGGATAGCGGCTGACCAACTTTTTAACTTCGGAATTGGCGGCGATGGCGTTCTTAACGGAGATAAATACGGATCTAATGAAGAAAAGCAAGGGCCTCCCTTGTTTGACAAAAAAATTCTTTAAAAAATAAATGAGAAGAAGAAAGGTGAACAAAAAGAATAAAGACACGCCGATTTTGCCTGACCAAAACTTAATCATCTGCCATGCCTGCCCAAAGAAATATCCCATGACAAAATAAAACACTATCCAAATAATAGCGCTTATCGCGTTAAAAACATAAAATCTTTTCTTGCCCATTTTAAACAAGCCGGCTATAAAGGAAATTAAAGGGCGCATCGGGCCGATAAATCTTCCCACTAAAACGCTTTTATTGCCATGCCTCTGGAAAAAATTTTTTCCTTTTTCCAGATACTTTAATTTGAATATCGTGTTCTCCTCACGGAAAAAAAATTTTCCCGCTCGGCCGAAATAAAAACTGATTGCATCGCCCGCCATAACCGCCGCGAAAATAAGCGACAGCGCCATATAAATATCCAGGCTGTCATTGGCCGCGAGAAATCCGATTAAAACCAAAAAAATTGTGCCCGGAATGAAAAGGCCGACAAAAGCAATGGACTCAAGGAAAAAAATAAGAAAGATAACAAAATACCCAAGTATGGTTGAGGCCTCAATTGTTGATAATAAATAATTTGCGATGTGCATATCGTGGTCGGAGCGCCGAGAATCGAACTCGGATTACACCCACCCGAAGGGCGCGTAATGCCACTATACCACGCTCCGATAACTTAACGCGGACTTACCGGGAATTGCCCCGTCATTCGACGGGGTCCGCCTCTGGCGGAAACCCGGACCTCAACAACCCGCCTGCCATCGCCTGTGGACCTAGGCGGAATCGAACCGCCGTCTCCGCAATGCGAATGCGATGTGCTACCACTATACCATAGGCCCAGAGGCCATGGCGAGCAGGTGCGAATGTTTACTTCACAAAAAACTCTTCTTTTAATTCTTTGTCGTCTTCCATTTTTTTCTCCACTATTTTTTCTTTCGCTTTAGCGCGCAATTCCTCCAAATTTAATCCGGCGAGTTCCTTAGTTCTTTTCTCCAAATATTCTCTAACATTCAAGTCGGGGTTGTCAATAACCTCGGAAAGCAAAACATCCAAAATCGCGCCCACTTTCGGCCCGGGCTTTATGGCAAGCAAAGCCATTATATCATCGCCGTTAATTTTGAGCATTTTAGCCGAAATCGGATCACTCTGCACTTTTTTCATCATGTATTCCAAATGGCGCAATTTATAGGGTTTAGCTTTGGGCACGCTGGAACCAAGTCGGTCAGCTACGCGCAGATCAATTAAATCTTTTAAATTTTCCTCCCCCACCTTGGCGATGAGCCGGCGCACGGAACTGGCCGTCACCTCGCCGACATTGTAATAAAACATGTGATTACGAATCAAGAGAGCGACTTTTTCCGCGTCAATTTTGGAAAATTTAAGCCGTTCCATTATTTGCGCAGCGATTTTCGCGCCGACCAAGTCGTGATTATAGAAAGTGGCGTCGCCGCCGATAAATTTTTTGGTTTGCGGCTTGGCGATGTCATGCAGAAGAGCGGCGAAACGCACGCGCCAATCTTTACTTGGACAATATTTCAAAGATAGGACTGAATGAACGAAAACGGTATGGATATGATGCCTGTTTTGGCTCACCCCCACTCCTCGCTCCAATTCGGGAATTACGTATTGTAAAAGTTTAGCTTCATGCAGTTTCATTACGCCTTCGTATGGCCTGTCCGATTCCAGAATTTTAACAAGTTCATCGCGAATTCTCTCTTTGGCGATAAATTTTATGCTACCGGCCATTTTAATGATCGCTCTTTCTGTTTTTGGCTCTATCTCAAAGCCGAGCTGGCAAGCAAACCTGATGGCGCGCATCATGCGCAACGCGTCTTCCTTGAACCGATCAACTGGCTCCCCCACTGCCCGAATCACTCTTTTTTTTAGATCCTTCTGCCCGCCAAACAAATCAATAATCTCTTGAGCCTGCCCTGAGCGAAGTCGAAGGGCCATCGCGTTTATCGTGAAATCCCGCCTTTCCAAGTCTTTATCCAAATTATCTTCAAATTTAACGACATCAGGATGCCGCCGGTCGCTGTATTCTTGTTCGCTCCTGTAAGTCGTCACTTCCACGGCCGCCTCTGTTTCACCCGCTTTGTCTTTCACGGGCACGATTACGGTGCCAAAAACATTTTCATACTTTCCTTCCAGAAAAACTTTTAAAATTTCTTCCGGCCGCGCGCTGGTTGTCACATCCCAATCCTTCGGTTCGACAAACTCACCGCGAGTGGCTCCCAAAAGCAAATCGCGCACACAGCCGCCGACGATATAGGCTTCGTATCTCGCCGTTTCTAATTTTTCCACGATATTTTTTACGAAATCAGGTATTCGCATATAAACTCGTAGTGACAGGACAATGTCCTGTCACTACCATAAATATACAACATTAATACAATTTAGTCAAAATAAAAAGGAGTGAGATTAAAGATTCACTCCCGGCACATTTTTGCCCGCGGCCTCCTACATAAAAGAGGCTTTTAGTTTCGCTCTTTCCTTACCCAATCTTCTTTCGCGAGCATCATAAATATCAATGGCCACCTTGGTGGCGATCAAAACATCAATCACCAACAAGCCAATCTTCCATAGAGTTACCTCTGTTAAAAGATTGCCCACCAACATCCCCGCGGTTATTAGGGCAAGCAATAAAATAATTTTTTTCATTTATTCACCTCCATCCACACGATTCTTTTTTTTCTTTTTATATATCATGTCACTCATGATCTGTCAAGGTTTGAGTGGAGAATTATGCCTTTATCTCACCCCCAACCTTTCTTTGACTTTCTTTGCCACATCATTAATGCTCCAGCCCGTTTTAATTAAAAAATCGTACACACCTGCTTTTGCCGCTTCAAACACGCTCTTGCCGTCGCTTAGATTGGTTAATATAATAACCTCCGCTCTCGCGCCCCACTCATGCTCTCTTAATTTCTTAAGCATCGTTATGCCGTCCATTTTCGGCATTATGATGTCCAAGAGAATCAAATCAGGACGCTCTTTTAAAGCAACGGCCAAACCCTCTTCTCCGTCTTTCGCTTTAAACACATTAAATCCCTCGCGAACCAGCTTACCAACCAACGCTTCCAGCATCGCTTCTTCGTCTTCAATAATTAAAATTTTTTTAATTTGCATAAAATATTTTTATAAATTTGTTTAATCATTACAAGGGATCAAGCTTTAAAGCGCCGCCGCTTCTGTCTATGTTGGCGCCATCACCTCCGTAATTGCTGGTCGGGCAAGTGGTGGTAGCCGATGTCGGCGAACCGCTCCAGTCGGATTGCAGACAGGCCTGATTTCTCCAGCGTGAAATATATTGGCTTAAAGTAAGCGGTTCAGCGGCGCCCGTCCAATTCACGGTAGCAGTTATTTTTTGGGTGGAGGGGTCGTCGCGGGAGGCGTTATACGAACTTTCCACATTTTTATTGGAATCGCGGCTGACGTTGTCTATTGTAAAATAAACGGTATAGTCAAGGCCGTTTGCGTTCGCCGTATCGTCGCCCGCGGCTATCACCCACTTGCCGCCGGATTGGGTTGCGTGATAATGGTTGGACGAACCTTTGCTTGTTGCCTGGTCGCCCGAGCCGGTCGGCGGCTTATAAACATTTTGCCATTTTTCCATGGACACGGCTTCAACCGCTTCAAATGTTTTCTCCAGAAACCCCAAGGCGACGTTTTTCTTATTGGAAAACTTATTGCCTTTCATGCTGACAATAATCATCTGTGAACCCACGGTCACCACGCCCACGATTATGGCAATGGCGATAAGAGCTTCAAGAAGCAATTGACCACGCTGATTTTGTGTTTTTATATTTAAAAAACGCATTACTTTTAGGTAAATTATTTCGTGAAAAATTTTTGAATAAAAATTTTTCACTCTATAATTTTTATATTTTATATTTTAATTTTACATTAGTAGATGTTTCCCATCGTCGTCACGGTTATTGTTTTTGAACCGCCGGCGGGCGAAGAAACAACAACCGACGACTGCGAAGATAAAGTGCCTCTTATTTTGTCAAAAATAATATCGGAAGAAACGGCCGGCTCGGTGAATGAAACGCCGCCGGAGAGATAAACGGTTGACTCTATTGTCTTAGCGCCGTCATTATAGTCGGTGGGCGTGGAAAAAATCTCGTAATAATCGCTCGCGCCGTTGACGAAATGCGCTCCCCATTTTTTTCCGTCTTCGCCGGCCATTGATTTCGCCTGCGCTTTTTTCAAATTAAAAACAATTTCCTTGGCCGCCAAATCCACTTCCGAACCGCGGACAAAACCCTGGTAAAAACCGAAGCCGATGCTGGCAAGAACGGCCAAAATTCCAATAACGAGAAGAAGCTCTAAGAGACTAAAGCCCTTCTGCGTCGTTTTGCGTAAAATTCTGCGTCGTTCTGCGTTCATTTAAGTGAATTTACTCACCAACTGATAAATAGGAAGTAGTATGGAAATGGCGATTGCGCCGATAACAAGGCCCATGACGAGAAGAAGCGCTGGTTCAAGGAAGGTAACCAAATCTTTTAAGGTATTATCAACTTCCTCGTCGTAAAAATTGGAAAAATTTCGGAGAACTTCAGTAAGGGTTCCAGTTTTTTCCCCCACCGCCATCATACTCACCAAAAGATGGGGAAAAAGAGTTTTTTCTTTGCCCAAAGCGTTGGAAAGTGGAATGCCATTTTTTACTTCGCTGATTGAAGCCATTACCGCTTTTTTATACGCCCTATTGCCGACCGCTTTACCCGAAAGCTCAAGCGATTCCACGATGCTTATGCCGCTTTCCGCCAAACTGGCAAGAGTGCGTGTGAACCTGACCAGGGCCACTTTTTTGACCAAATCGCGCACAATCGGCGTTCCGAGCTCAATTTTTAAAAATATTTTTTCTCCCATTGCCGTTTTTCGAAAATAAACAAAAAACCAAACAAGTCCGCCCGCGATTAAAATGTCCAAAGGGGGGCTGTATAAAAAGGCCTTGCTGATATTGATGATAATAACGGTAATTAAGGGCAATTTTGCGCCGCTTTGCTCAAGCGAGACGGCCAGCCGCGGCAAAACGAAAAACAAAAGCGCCGACACCACTCCAACGCTGCCTATTAAAAGTATAATCGGATAAGTAAGGGCCGATTTCACTTTGCGGGTCAATTCATGCTCGCGAGTAAGATGATTTACCAGTTCCTTAAGAGCCTCTTCAAGGCGGCCCGAGTATTCTCCGGCGCGAAGCAGGCCGGTGAAAATCGGGGAAAAATATTTTTTATAATAAGAAAAAGTCGCCGACAACGGCTGGCCTTTTTCCAAGTTAACTTTCGCCGTCGTTAAAATGTTTTTTAATACCTTTTTTTCCGCGTCGGCGATTAAAATATCCAGAGCCTCCAAAATTCCCAAACCGGCCTTGATCATGGCGGTAAGGTTGCGCAGCAAAAAAATCCGATCCGGCATGGTCACTCGTTCAAAAAAAACCAAAGACAGGCCGCGCTCCTCCTTGATCGCCCCTTTTTCTTGCACAAGAACCGGCGTGAGGCCCTTGCCTTCCAGAAAACTCACGGCCGCTTTCTTATCCCTGGCGTCATATTCGCCTTTGGTTATCGCGCCATTCTTGTCGAATGCTTCGTAAATATAAAGCATATTATCTACGAAATTACAAATCTTTTACGAAAATACGAAATATTTTCTTCTTTCGTACTTTTGTAACTTTTCGTAATTTCGTAGCTACTCCCTCACTGTCCTTATTATTTCCTCTATTGTGGTCATGCCTTTTTCCACTTTTGCCAAACCGTCTTCAAACATAGTCGCCATGCCTTCTTTTATCGCTTGTTTTCTTATTTCCCCAACCGGCGCCTGTTTTAAGAGAAGGGAACGGATGGTGTCGGTTGCCTTGAATAATTCATAAATGCCGATCTGGCCGGAAAAACCGGAACCGCCGCAAATTTTGCATCCTTTGCCCCTGAATAATGTCTGGGGAATTTTCTTAATGTGATTGTCTCCGATTAGCGCTATCTGGACGGCGATCATATCTTTTATTTCTGAAGATATTTTATAAGACTCAACGCAAGAAGAGCAAATTTTTCTTACCAAGCGTTGGGCAATAACCAAGTTTACTGTGGAAGCGAGCAAAAACGCCGGCGCGCCCATGTCCAGAAGCCGCGGCAAGGCGGACGGAGCGTCGTTGGTGTGCAACGAAGACAAAACAAGATGACCGGTCAAAGCGGCGTGCACCGCGATTTCCACGGTCTCATTGTCGCGTATTTCGCCGATCATAATAATATCCGGATTTTGCCGCAACAGCGACCGCAAGCCGTTGGCAAAAGTGATGCCCGCCTTCATGTTCACTTGTGTTTGATTTATCCTCCCCACCTCGTATTCTATCGGGTCCTCAATGGTTGTAATGTTAACCTTGGGCGTATTTAAAATATGCAAAATCGCGTAAAGCGTGGTGGTTTTGCCGTGTCCGGTCGGTCCAGTTACCAAAATCATGCCATGCGGCTTTTTTATTTCCTCGATCACGATTTTTACCGCCTTGGTTGATAATCCCAATTCTTCCAAAGTGAACGGTCGCGCAGAACTTTTTAAAAGCCGCATCTCCACTTTTTCGCCGTGCATAACCAGAATAACATTGACGCGCACGTCAACATTTGAACCCTCTTCCACCTCAAAACGGAAACGGCCGTCCTGCGGAACGCGATGCTCGTCTATTTGCAAGCCGGCCAAAATTTTGACGCGCGCCACGAGAATCGGCTCAACCATTTTATTCAAATTAAGCATTTCATGCAAAATCCCGTCAATTCTGAATCTTACCAAAAGCCCGTCCGCGAGGGGCTCAAAATGGATATCGGAAGCGTTCAAAGAAACGCCATGCTCAACAATACTGTCCAAAATGGTTATGATGGGAATGGCTTCGGCCATTTTGGATAAGTCAACTTCTCCGCTTGAAGCCACGAATTTTTCCACATTCTCCGCGATGATTTGATTGAAGTCCGAACCCAGTTTTTGTTTGTATTGCTTCAGGCCGTATTTCAAGCTGGAAGGAGTCGTAAGGTACGGCTCAATCCAAGCGCCGGTTTTGGCGCGCAGAAATTCAATTGTGTCGTAATTCAAGGGGTCAAGCATGGCGACCTTCGCTATCTTAATAATATTACTATCTTTTTCCGCGTTGTTCCGCGCTTCTTTTCCGCGTTGTTCCGCGCTTATGTCAAAGAGTATGACTCCTTTGGATTTGGCATAGGTTTCCGGCACAAGTTCAATAACTTCGCGGTTAAGAGTAACATTTTTCAAATTAATGACAGGCGCATCAAAATGCGGCTCCAAAAGTTCCGCCAAATAGTCCTCGGTAATATAACCGCCGCCGATAAGCGCGTTGGCGATTGTCTGGTTAAATCTTTGAGACTCTGTTTTTACAAAATCAAAAGTCTTCTCGTCCACGACTCCGGAACCAACAAGAATGTTTTTAAATTTTTGGTCAGTTATATGCATGGTTATATTATACCATATTAAAACCCCCTTTAACAAAGGGGGGCGGGGGGATTTTATATCCTTAACATCCCCAAACCCAACGTATCTATTAGCCACCCTCCCGCCATAAGCGACACTAATGTTGCCAATAAAAACGGCAAACCGAGAGTGGTGTAGGCCTCTTTAAAAACCGCCATTCTGAACAGGGAAATGATAATTACAAAAATAAAAACAGCCGGCAAAAAAATGACAAAATTAGGCCAACCGGCAAGAAGCGCGCACAAAAATCCCAGTTCAACCTCCCCTTCCTCAAAAAACCTTTCTTTGCGTTTTTTAAGGAGCCGCAAAAATAAATAAAAAACAGCGGCCAAAGCGGCGGAAATAACAACGTTAAACCAAAAATGAGTCCAGGAATAAAGCAAAAAATATTTAACCGATTGATGTGGCGGAAGTAATAATTTCGTAAATTTATTGACCGACCAGGTGTAATATTGTCCGACGGTTAAGGTAGCGGCGTAAAGGAGGCGGAAAGTAATTGTAATATTCACCAATAACCATTCGAGATGTCGGACGTCTTTAAAAGATGTCGGGCGTCTTTTATATAAATAAAACAACATAGCCGTTAAAAAAACTGTGGCAAAAAATATTTTTGGCAACCATATTAAAAACGGCCCGATAAAAAATTCTATCATAATGTTTTGTGTAATAAAAGTAATACAACTATATTGTATACAAACATACGCGACCGCGTATATTTGTATACTTTTAAAATCAGTTTTAAATCAGCTTAAATTCTTCTTTGAGCCATTTATCATTTTCTATTTTATCCACAACCATATAAAGCACATCTTTGCCGAAAGAATAATAGGATTTGAGCATAATAATCAATTCTTCGCATTCATAAGGATAGACCCAGACGCTGTTCTGCAACCGCAAAAATCCGAAATTAACGAATTCTTTTCTTAATTCATCTCTGCGCGTCTTTTTATGTTCTTTAATGTCAAAAATTATTACCCTCCATTTTTTGTCCCACTTTTTCGGTTTGTCAATTTTTATTTCTTGAAGACGGTATCTTAACAACTTTTGTTCTCCTTCTTCGGTCAACCTTACGTACGTTCCCTGGTCTTTTTTCTCAAATCTAATCAAGCCGCTTTTTAGCATTCTTCCAATGGCTGTTTTTACATACCAGTCCAAATTATATTTTCTTTTTTTGTTTGAATGGAACATTTGGGCCGCCCGAACGGCGTTTGGCGCCAAGACAGCCAAACTTAAAAGACCGGCGGCGGCCAGCGTCCCGAGTATAATTTTTCCTATTTTTATTTTCGCGTCTTTTTCCATTATTTTTTCTTCCTCGCCTTTATCCGACGATAATACCATTATAACACATTATTTTTTATAAGTATACAAATATACGCGACCGCTGGTATTTATATACAAACTCTAATGGGACTGTCGTCAATTAAAATTTTTGGCTAAAATTAGCACTGCACTTTTTGCCGCTTTTTTAGCAAGAACTGCTAATTTTAGAATAAAAACTAAAATTTAGCATTGAGTTTGGCGACAGGCCCCTAATGGGTCTGATGAATACACTTTTGTTTACATGTCATGCTTTATGGACCATTCTTCGCGGTGAAATACAAAAACAGTCCCGCAATATTGCAGGACTGTTTTTAACTTTCAAAATATCTTAAAAATTAGTACCCGTTCCGATAAGCCGTAAACTTGTTCCTACCTCATAATAGGCGGCGTTATCTCCGCCATCCTTGGCGCTCTTGTCATCATCGCCGCTTGGTTTAAAGGCGTCGCTTTCCAAAATAGCATTAAGTTCAAAAACATAACTCGGTTTGCCTGTGGCGCCGGACGACTGGCAGGCATAACGATAAACAAGATCGGCGTTGGTTGGCGTAGTGTTAATGGTAGTATTTATGGGATCCAGCGGCAAATTGGAAATCGGGGAACCGCCAAGCAACCAGGAGAAAACCACCGGCAACCAACCCGTTCCGTCAACTAGGGTAGGTGTAGTGCCGGTCTTGCAAGGATCAGCCGCAAACGTAGCTCCCGTGTCGGTTCCTTCATTTGGATTGCTCCCGGCACAGTTAACGTCGGCCTCATTGGAACTATAATAAATCACGCCCGTAGAACCACTTCCGGACAAACAAGTAGAGTTGCCGGCCGAAAGATACGGCGTGGAACTGGATGTTAAAATAAGTCCAATAGCCGTCTTCAAGGTGTTTAAATCCGACATTCTTTGCACATCGCGGGATTTTTTTAAGGTTTCGGCCGGATTTAGGACTAAAATCAAAATCACCGATAAAATCGCTATAATCGCAATAACGATTAAAAGCTCCAGTAAAGTGAAACCGCGAGTTTTTTCTTTTGAAACGCTAAACATAAATTTTTTAAAAAAAATTAAAGTTTTTCCACAACTGTTTATTATATTATAGCACATTATAGATATTTTTTCACTTTCTCGGCCACTTCGTTTATTTTTG
>CAZZBC010000009.1:0-22838 GCA_964652175.1 uncultured Gammaproteobacteria bacterium
ATTGATTATTCTTTTGCATACTTTCCCTATAATTTTTTCCACTGAAGTGGTAGCGGCTAAATCCATGAGATATATTGGAAAAAAACTCGTTTGTTTGCCTTCGAAAAGTTTGAATAATTTATTTTGTCGCATAATTTATTTATACTCCAGTATACTGGAATACTGTAGTATATAATTTTACCTTATATTCGTGCCGGCGGCTTATTTTATTTTATCCGCCGCGACCGGAATTAAAAAACTGAATAACTTGGCAAACTTCGTCAGGTAGGGCAAAAATTTTGAACTTGCGGCAATTTTAGCAAGCCAGCCGCCGATTAAAGGTAGGCCGGAGAAGAATAAAATGGCGATAGTTATAATTAAAGCACCGACGGCCGAGCCCAAAACTGCTCCCAACAAACGGTTGATTGTTTTTAAAAAAGGTATTATTGAGATGAGGTCAAAAGTTTTGTTAAGAAGAGAAAAAAGCAGGGCAATTAAGCGGCTAACTAAAGCAAATAAAAGCAGAAAAACTATTATTTTTCCCGCGCTAAAATAGCCGAAAAAAACGCCTTTGGTATTGAGCCAGCCGGCAAGTGGCAAATAATAATTTACACTAACCCAAAGGCCGGCCAGAAACGCCGCCAGTGAACCGATAGTCCTCACTAAGCCAAAAAAGAAGCCGTAAAAAACAAAACCGGCGAGGGTGATGATAAAAATGAGATCAATAATGGAAACCATAAAATTAGAATTTAGTATTTAGAATATAGAATTCAGAACAAGCGCGGGAATAAAATTTCTCCCTTTTTCACTTTCGCGTCAACCGGCAAGCCGCCCCACTTTATCGCTTCTTCAAATTCAACGCTTTCAATCGCGCCCAAACCCAAACTTTCGTAAATTTTCCCGGCCGTTTCCGGCATAAACGGATAAATCATTAAAGCGATATGTCTTATTCTTTCCAATATGTTATACATTATGCTTCCCGTTCTCTCGTCTTTATTTTTTATCAATTCCCACGGCTTGGTGGTGGTAATATAATTATCCAAAAATTTAACTTGTTCATTTATAATTTCTAACGATTTATCTATCTCTATGTTTTTTAATTTTTCTTCGTATTTTTTCCATACCTCTAACATTAAATCCCCCCTACCCCCCTTTGTTAAAGGGGGCAAAATAGAATCCCCCTCACCCCCTTTTATAAAGGGGGCAGAATTCATTTTCTCCGCGAGAGTGATTGAACGCGCCACCAAATTCCCAATCCCGTTCGCCAAATCCGCGTTGTATTTTTCGTCAAAAAATTTCCAACCGACGTCGCCGTCATGCCCGAAAGTAGTCGCGCTCATCAGTAAATAACGCGCGCCGTCAACGCCGTAACGCTTGACCAAATCCGCCGGCGCAATAACGTTGCCGAGCGATTTGGACATTTTCTGGCCGTCTATAAGAAAAAAACCGTGCACGAAAATAGCCTTGGGCAACGGGATGCCGAGCGACATTAACATAGCCGGCCAGATGGTAGCGTGCACGCGCAAAATGTCTTTGCTCATGAGCTGAACGTCTGGGGGCCAAAAATTCAAACCCCCTCCGTCCCCCTTATGCAAGGGGGATATTTCTTCTTGCCCCCTTTGTATAAAGGGGATTAGGGGGATTTTTCCGTCCCACCCTAACCCCGTCAGATAATTCAAAAACGCGTCGGCCCAGACATAAGTCGTCTGCGACCGGTCCCAAAGCAAAGGTATTCCCCACTTCACGTTTTTGCGCGAAAAAGAAACATCCTGCAATTTCTCGTTTTTCAGGAAACTGACAATCTCATTTTTCTTTTCAACCGGCAAAATCCTAAATTCATCGCTTTCTATTTTTTTAAGAAGCTCGCCCTGATACGCCGACATTTTGAACATATAGCACTCCTCGCTCATTTTTTCCGGCTCAACTTTATGATCCGGACACATGCCATCAACCAAATCCTTTTCGCTTTTATACTGCTCACATTGCCGGCAATAAAGCCCTTCGTACGCGCCCTTGTAAATATCGCCCTTGTCATGCATGAACCGCAAAGCATTTTGCACGGCTTTCATATGCCCTTCTTCTGTCGTGCGAATAAAGCGATCATGAGAAATATTCAGCTCATCCCAGGCGAATTGAAAAAAAGCCGCCACTTCATTCACGAATTCGCGCGGCTCCTTGCCCGCCTTGATGGCTATTTCTTCTATTTTGGCGCCATGCTCGTCAGTGCCGGCCGAAAAAAACGTCTTGTCGCCCGTCATCCTGTGAAACCGCGCCAAAACGTCCGCCGCCACCGTGGTGTAAGTATGCCCGATGTGCGGAGCCGCATTGACGTAGTAGATGGGAGTGGTTATATAAAATTTTTTCATAATTAGAAATCTTATACGATTTCCTCCTTCCTCTCCCTCACGTACTTCGTCCACTCCTCGGCTATTTCCACGAAAATCTTGAATGGCGCTTCAATGATAAAATCCATGATGAACACAAAAACATTGACGCGGGAAAATTTCTCCGACAGCCATTTGCCGACGGCCACGATGGGGATATAGAAAAAATCAGACAGGAAAGTTAAAATGTTTTCTTTCGGCTCAATGACAATAAGCTCGCGCGCGCCCTTTCTGATTCTGATGGCAAAAAAGCTGACAAAAGCGAGAAAGAACAAAAAGATGACTATGCTTACCCAATTGAAGTTGATTTTATCCAGCGCCCAAACAACGACGCCGATGGAAAAGAAAAAAGCGGCGGAATAAATTATATTAAAAACGGCGTGAAGCGCTTGGCCGCGCTTGGCCGGCTCCCTAAGTTGTATTGGCTCCTTCCGTTCGTATTCTTTGAAAATCACTTCGTCTATTCCCGCAATAATTTTTTCCGTATTCTTCTCTGAAGGCAATCTGGTAAAAAGCACAATTAAAAAAAGAAGGAGGGCCGGAAAACTTATGTTTATGGCCAAAGACACGGGATTCACTTCTTGGCCGAACCACTTCGCGGCCGGCACCTCAAGCAGGATGGCAAATATTGATTTTGTCAAAAAGATATAAATAATGCTTCTGGCCGCGGCGCGCCATAACTTCCGCCGCGCCGAACAGTATTTTCTTCTGCAAACTTTTTTGATGTCGCGCGGAAAAGCTTTGGGGTCGTATTTAAAACTTTCGTAAACGCTAACCGGATTTTCCGCGATTGTCTCGGTTAAAACCCCGAAAAAAACCGCGTAACGCCTTACAATTAAATTCAGCTGGTTAGTCAACGGATGGTCTGTTTGCTTATCTACCGCTTCGCGCAGAACAAAAATATTTTCTCCTGTTTTGACGATGTCCTCCTCTCCGGCCTCTCCCCAGTTGGCGTTAAAATATTTAAAAACAATGAATCCGACCATTTCGCGGTCAAATTTCAGGAGACTGCGGTGGATCGTTATGTAAATCTGGATATTCTTGTCGCGGCTATACGGAGAATCGTCCGGCAGCTTAACGAGCGAGCTCAACATTTCATACGTGTTGCTAATGACAACTTGATCAACCTTGCTGCGGCCCAACCGCTCCTCAATGTCGCATCCCAACATAGCCATAATCCATCTTGCCAATTCGCTTTTTGCTTTATAATTGTTCGCCTCGCGCCCGTTCTGGCTGTCTGTTTTTTTAAAACCCGCGGTTTTAAGCTTAATATACTTTTCAATAACCTTGCATATTTCTGCTATTTTCGCCTCCGGCACCTTATTGTTGGGCAAATAGCCGGCGCGGATCAACTCGGATAAAAGATGCTTGGCTACCGCTTCGCACTTTACCTCTTGAACAATCGCGCCTTCAATCATTATCTGGCGCCTCAAAATCCTGACAATGGCATTTTTGCGTAAAAGGTGCTCTTCTTTATAATCCACGGCATTGCGAATTTTTTCATAATAAAAAGCTACCTTGGAAATAAGCTCGGAAACTTTTATTTTCGGCGCATTGTCTTCTTCCCTTTCCTCTTTATGCTGTTCGCGGTAAATCACCTGAAACAACTTTTTGGTATTATTGGTTACAGTTAAAACACTCTCTATCTTTGGAGTTAATTTGGGATTAATCATAGAAATATTATTTCTAGAAAGGTTACAATTTTAAATACTTCTCCGCGTCTTTTTTCAGCGCCCAGATTTTATAGGCGGCGTAAAAAAAGACGTAAGCGACAAGAAGAACAATCACTCCCAAAACTAAGCGCGCCATAAAATCCGTCCAAACGATCAAAGTGGCCAAAAGCAGCAAAAGCGCGCCCACGACGGTGAGATTGTAAATCAGGCCGTTAATTTTTTTCTTCAGAGGATTAAAAATGTTTGCCATAATTTTTTTAAAAAATAACGCTTATTTTATGCTTTTATTGTATATTATTCAGCAGACAACGTCAATAAAAACATCCGGCGCCTTTTAGATGCCGGATGTCTTTAAACTTCTTAAAATTTCTTATTCGCATGTCCGGCATTCGTAGCGCCGGTCCGCCGAAGGCGGAAAACTACATCATCCCGCCCATATCCATTCCGCCTCCCATGCCCATGCCGCCATGCGCGTGCTCTTCCTTTTTCTCCGGCTTGTCAGTGATAACGGCTTCGGTGGTTAAAAACATGGCCGCGGCACTCGCCGCATTCTCTAAAGCGCTGCGCACGACTTTGGTCGGATCAACAATGCCTGCCTCAATCATATCTTCAAATTTGTCGGCCGCCGCGTTATAGCCGATTTTGGCATGGCCCTTTTTATGCTCGCCTATAATGTGATAAAGCACGAGCGATCCGTCCTTGCCGGCATTGGCGGCAATTTGTTTAATCGGCTCTAAAATCGCCTTGTCAATTATGCTCGCGCCGGCCGAATCCTCTTTTTTGTCAGTAAGCTCTTCAAAGGCGTCGCCGGCAATAGCCAAAGCGAGTCCTCCGCCCGGCACCACGCCTTCTTCCACAGCCGCCCGCGTGGCGTTCAAAGCGTCTTCAATGCGGTCCTTTTTTTCTTTCATTTCCGCTTCCGTGGCCGCTCCGACTTTTATGACCGCCACGCCGCCGGCCAGCTTGGCCAGCCGTTCCTGCAATTTCTCTTTGTCATAATCGGAATCGGTTATCTCTATTTCTTTTCTAATCTGCTCCACGCGCGCCTTTATCTTTTTGGCGTCACCCTTGCCCTCAACAATCGTAGTATCGTCTTTGGAAGAAACGACTTTGCGCGCTTGTCCCAGATCGGCAATTTCCGTATTTTCAAGTTTCAAACCCACCTCCTCGGAAATAACTTTGCCGCCGGTTAAAACAGCGATATCTTCCAACATGGCCTTGCGCCGGTCGCCAAAGCCCGGAGCCTTGATGCCGAGCACGTTGAACGTGCCGCGCAATTTATTGACCACGAAAGTCGCCAAAGCTTCGCCTTCAATTTCATCGGCGATAATCACCAAGTCCTTTTTTCCTGAACGGGCCATTTTTTCAAGCAAAGGCAAAATTTCCTGAATGGAAGCAATTTTACGGTCAGTAATCAAAATGTGAGGATCTTCAACTTCGGCTTTCATTGATTCGGCGCTGGTAATCATATAAGGAGAAACATAACCTTTGTCAAACTGCATGCCTTCCACCACTTCCTTTTCCACGCCAAAGGACTGGCCTTCTTCAACCGTAATCACGCCGTCTTTGCCGACCGATTCCATAGCTTCGGCGATAATCGCTCCGATTTCCTTGTCATTGGCGCTGATGGAAGCGACCTGCGCGATTTCTTCCTTTTTGGAAATCTCTTTGCTTATTTTTTTAAGTTTGGCAACGATGTCTTTTATTTTCTTCTCCATGCCTTGTTTTATTTCAATCGGGCTCACGCCGGAAGAAACAAGTTTCAGCCCTTCGGCAATCATGGCTTGGGCCAAAATGGTGGCCGTGGTTGTGCCGTCGCCCGCCACTTCATTGGTTTTTGACGCCACTTCCTTGACAATTTCGGCGCCGATGTTTTCAAACTTGTCTTCCAATTCAATTTCCTTGGCGACCGTCACGCCGTCTTTGGTAATGGTCGGCGCGCCGTAGGATTTGTCAATGACGACATTCCTGCCTTTTGGGCCAAGCGTCACTTTCACGGCGTTCGCCAATTTATCAACTCCCTTTTTCAAGGCGCCCCGCGCCTTTTCATCGTAGATTATTAGTTTAGACATAAATATAATTTTTAATTTTTAATTTTGTAATTTTTAAACAATTTTTAATATTCTAATTTTAAAAAAATAAAGTATTATTTACAAAATTAAAAATTATAAAATTTAAAAATTATTCCAGTATCGCCATTATATCTCCCTCGCTTATCACGAGGTATTCCTCCTTGTCAACTTTAATCTCGTCCGGAGAATATTTTTTAAACATAACTTTATCGCCGACTTTAACGGACATGGGCGCTCGCTGTCCCGACTCTAACAGCTTGCCTGGTCCGACGGCGATCACTTCCCCCTTTTCCGGCTTTTCCTTATCCACCGTGTCCGGCAGAACTATGCCGGCGGCAGTCACTTCGTCTTCGGTAATCGGCTTAACAATTACATGGTCGTGCAATGGTTTTAGTTTCATAATTTTATATTATTAAAAATTATTTAGCACTCAAACATGCCAAGTGCTAACTACTTCTGTATTTTAAGTATTGCCAAAGCTCCTGTCAAGTAAAATACCCTATCCACAGAATAATAAGGTGATATTAACAAACTATTCATTAAGAATCAGCGAAAAATTATAATTTTCTTTCGCCAATATTAAATAAAAAATCAATAATTTCGTTTGACAAAATTTGTAAAAAGGTGTATAATGGTAGCATATAGTTATCAACAGATCTATTTTTAATATAAAAGGAGGAAAAATGGCGGAAAAAAGAAAGGAAATAATGGAAAAACTGTCAAAGACAGTGATTCCCGCAAATTGCCATGAAGCAATTTGCGAAATCATTTTAAAAATCAAATAAAAATTTCTTTCAAATATTTCCAAAAGGAGGTGATAAAAATGTCGTCGAAAGAAGCCCAAGACATAATAAAAGAAGTTGAGGGAAAAAGCGGCGGCTATTTCTTGGTAGAAGCAGCAATAGGCAAAAGGATATCCTATGATGAATTTCTGGGATACCTCAAAGCCCAGGCCGTGTTACGTCAAGCACCACAAGTGGAGTTGGCTCACGCTTAACTCCAGAAAGGAGAAAAAAATTGAAAAAGGTTTTGCAAGGCCCTGTGGGTTGAATTCACAAACGAATTCATATATCTCATAAAGAGATGAACAACCCATGGGGCTTTAAATTTGGAAAAGAAAAAAAGAAGCCAATACTCTGACTTCTTGTGGTTTTTATTATCACTCCAAAAAAAATGCCTTCAGGAGTTCGATGTCCACGAGGTAAGTATTCTGTTCTTCCTCCTTCTTCTTATTCAAACGCTTAACATGAAATAAAATATGAATGCGCTCAAAACCCTCGCGTCTTAAAATCTCTGCTGCTTCCGGCATCATCTTAAAAACATCCAACAAGCCGTGATGGTAGGCCTTTGCCATGCCGCAGGGATAATGAAAATAGCAGAAAACTGTTTTAGTTTTTTTTACCTCCATTCCCGCCTTAATATTACCTATTATCCCCTTGGCATAACAGGAATCGTAACCGTGAAAAGAAGGCAAAAGTAAAAGCGGCCCGCCAAAATCGGCTTTGCAATGCGGCCGTTCGCTGACGGCTTTTTTGTGATAGCTACGAACATCAATATCGCCGTCTCCACAAAGAATAGCCATCCCGCCATTCTTTGCCATTCCCCTAATTTCGCCAGTATCAAACCTCTTTAGGATTCCTTTTTCTTTCATTTCCCTTTTTAGTGCGTACTCCTCTAACGTTAAAACAGCCATAAACCCTCCTTTATATTTTTTATTTTTTGTCATCCTGACTATCTTATAAAGAACAAAAAAAATAAATTCACGAATCACGGATTTATTATTGTATATCAAATTTAATCGCTTGTCAATGCCGGCACGGCCAAGAACTCTATATTTTGCTTGTCGGCGGTCAAATCGGCGTATATCAGAACAACTTCCCTGTTCGGGCATTTTTCCATTATCTTTTTCTTGGCCTTTCTTAATTCCGCGAAGTGAAATTCTTTTTCCGCCTGGCGGTCATTGTTAAATTTTGCTGACCCGCCATAAGCGCCGCAGTCTTCGTGGTTGATTACCACGATTTTTTTTATATGATGCAGTTCGCAAGGAACGCTTAAACATTGCATAGCCAAATCAACGTCGGTTATGCTTTCGTTTATGGGCTTGGATCCTCCGGGGAAAGCCGCGAGGTCAAACGTTTTGAGGCCCAGCTCGTTTTCCATAAATTCTGCGGTTTCTTTTCTGAACCTAAAATCAATACAGCTTATCACCACCGCCTCGCAATTATGGATGTTTTTAAAGTTGAAGAGATACTTCATAAAATATAATGCTAATCTGCGAATTTACCCCGTTAAATAAATTGTTTCACGATTTAGCTTCGCTATTTAACGGGGTGAATGCGAATGCTGCGAATTTTAGTTCCCTCTCCTTACTAAGGAGAGGGTCAGGGTGAGGTCTATTTGCGGCATTGGGATACATTTGCAAATTTGCATTATGTTAAATATTCTTTAATTTTTTCCACCTTTTCGCCGCTCTTGTTCTGGCCAGTTCTTTCTCAATCCGCGCCGCCAAGTCGGTAAAGCTTACGTCATCTCTATGCGCCGCTTCTTCCTTTAATTTCTCGGCGCGCTTCCTCGCCTCTTCGGCGCGCGCCAAATCAATTTCCTCGGCGCGCTCGGCCGTATCGGCCAATATCACCACTTTGTCGCGCAAAACCTCAATGAACCCGCCGGAAACGGATATTACTTCCGGCGCACCGTCCGACCGCTTCACTTCTATTATGCCGGGTTGCAAGCTTGCCACAAGCGGAATATGCCCCGGCAAAACCGTAATTTCGCCCGCGCGCGTCGGAGCGGTCACTTGCGTCACTTGTTCTTTTAAAACGACGCGTTCGGGAGTGACAATCTCAAAGCGAATTGTTTTTTGTTCTGACATTATCTTTATTTTGTCATGCCGGACTTGATCCGGCATCCATTACGTATCACGCCTGGATTGCGGGTCAAGCCCGCAATGACAATGGTAATTATTTCCCCACTTCCTCAATCCCTCCCTTCATATAAAACTCTCCCTCATTCTTGTCGTCATGCTTGCCGTCAAGGATTTCCTTGAAGCCGCGGATGGTGTCGGAAAGTTTGACGTATTTGCCCGGATGGCCGGTAAAGACCTCGGCTACGAAATTCGGCTGCGATAAAAATTTCTGAATTTTTCTGGCGCGGGCTACCGTTCGCTTGTCCTCATCGGATAATTCTTCCATTCCCAAAATGGCGATAATGTCCTGCAAGTCCTTATATCTCTGCAAAACTTTCTGCACGCCGCGGGCGACTTGATAATGCTCTTCGCCCACGATTTTCGGGTCTAAAATAATGGAAGATGAATCAAGCGGATCAACGGCCGGATAAAGGCCAAGCTCGGATAAGGCGCGGGAAAGCACGACGGTTGAATCAAGGTGCGCGAAAGTCGTGGCCGGCGCCGGATCGGTCAAGTCGTCGGCCGGAACGTAAACCGCCTGGATGGAGGTGATGGAGCCCTTGTTGGTGGAAGTGATGCGCTCCTGCAATTCTCCCATTTCGGTCGCAAGCGTCGGCTGGTAGCCCACGGCCGACGGCATGCGCCCGAGCAAAGCGGACACTTCGGAGCCGGCCTGCGTAAAGCGGAAGATATTGTCTATGAACAAAAGCACATCCTGATTTTCTTCGTCGCGAAAATATTCGGCGATAGTAAGACCGGACAAAGCCACGCGAGCGCGCGCTCCCGGCGGCTCGTTCATCTGCCCGAAGACCATGGAAACCTTGTCTAAAACGCCGGATGTTTTCATTTCATGATATAAATCATTGCCTTCGCGCGTTCTCTCCCCCACTCCGGCAAAAACCGAGTAGCCGCCGTGCTCGGAAGCGATGTTATGAATAAGTTCCATGATGACTACCGTTTTGCCCACGCCGGCTCCGCCAAACATTCCAACCTTGCCGCCCTTGGCGATCGGGCAGATTAAATCAATAACTTTGATGCCAGTTTCCAAAATTTCGGTTTTGGTTGATTGGTCCGCGAACGCCGGCGCCGGCTTATGAATCGGATATTTTTTTTCGGTCTTTGGCGTTTCTTTGCCATCCACGGCGTTGCCGAGCACATCAAAAATCCGTCCCAAAGTTTTCTTTCCGACCGGCACGGAAATCGGCGCGCCGGTATTCACGACTTTGTCTCCGCGCCGCAGTCCGTCCGTGGAGGACATGGCGATAGCGCGCACCAAATTGGAACCGATATGCTGTTGCGTTTCCAGCGTGAGCGTTTTGCCGCTGTCCATTTTAATTTCCAGCGCGTCATAAATCTTAGGCATCTCGCCTTCAAATTGAACGTCAACAACCGCCCCGATTACTTGGTTAACCTTGCCTGTTTTTTCTTTAATATTAGACATATTTTTTACAAACTATTGACTTAATTATTTTATTTCAAAGCATTCGCCCCGGCAGAAATCTCCGCGATTTCAGCGGTTATTCCCGCCTGTCTGGCTTTATTATAAAAGAGCGTCAATTCGTTTACCATATCGGTCGCCGCGTCGGTCGCCTGATGCATGGCGGCCATGCGCGCCGAGTGCTCGGACGCGTTTGATTCTAAAAGCGCTTGATAAAGTTGGACTTCAATCAAACGCGGAATCATGGCGTCCAAAACCTCGGCCGGACTCGGTTCAAACGTGTACTCATATATAAATTTTCCTCGTCCTGAGCCAGTCGAAGGATCATCGCTTAAATGCTTTCCTTCTTTCACCTCTATCAACTCTTTACCTATCCCGACTCTCGTGTCCTCTCCCACAATGCCCAAAAATTCTTCCTGCGTCGTTATGTCAACCGGCAACAATTGTTTCACGCGCGGCACTTGTTTGGAAGCGCTCACAAAATCGGTATAAGTGACCATAATTTTGTCGTATTTGCCGCTTAAATAATCGCTAATCGCCATCTTGGCCATGGGAACGACTTCGGCCACTTCATCCGTAAAATCCAGCTTGGGAAAATCGGCGGCGATATTGTAATTCCAGTAGCGGCGGACGGCCGCACCCTTGCGGCCCATCAAAATAAAATCCGTGTCAATTTCCATTTTTTCGCCTATGTAGTGATGCTTCTTGATTGATTCATGCGCTTTATTGATTATGGCCGCGTTCAAGCCGCCGCAAAGTCCGCGATTGGAAGTGATGAGTATTATGCCGATTTTTTTCAGGGCCTCCCGTTTTGCCAAAAGCGGATGCGCCTCCCCGTTGCTGTTGACCGCGCGCGACAAATTCAAAACCGTCGCCCAGCTTAAATTGGCGTAAGTGCGGGTGCGCAATACCGCTTCCACGGCTTTGCGCATTTTCGCCGCCGCCACCATTTCCATGGCGCGGGTAATCTTTTTGGTATTATTCACCGATTTTATCCGGCGTTGTATGTCGCGGGTGGAAGCCATCAAAAAATTTTAAATTTTTATAATTTTTAATTTTTTAATAATTTTTTAATATCCAAATATTTAAATATTAAAAATTAGGATATTATTTATAAAATTACAAAATTAAAAATTCTAACTTATTGTCTGCTTGTAGTCCCCTATCAACTCCTTCATCTTTTTTTCTATTTCAGCATCAAAATCTCCGGTTTTCTCAATCGTTTTTAAAATATCTTTACCGTTCGTTTCCGCGTACTTGTATAATCCAAATTCAAATTCCCTTACTTTCTCCACCGCCACATCATCCATAAAACCATTGATAAGCGCGAAGAAAACCAAAACCTGATTGGCGACCGGAACCGTGGCGTACTGGTCCTGCTTAAATATTTCCATAAGCCGTTTTCCTCTTTCCAGTTTGGCTTTTGTTTCCGCGTCCAAATCCGAACCGAACTGGGCGAAAGCCGCCAACTCGCGATATTGAGCCGCTTCCAAACGCATCTTGCCGGCCACTTTTTTCATGGCCTTAATCTGCGCCGAAGAGCCGACGCGGGAAACGGAAAGTCCGGCGTTCACGGCCGGCCGCTGGCCCTGATAAAACAAGTCCGGTTCAAGATAAATCTGCCCGTCGGTAATGGAAATAACGTTGGTCGGAATGTAAGCGGAAACGTCGCCGGCCTGCGTTTCAATAATCGGCAAAGCCGTGATTGAGCCGCCGCCGTTTTCTTTGTTTAATTTGCAGGCACGTTCAAGTAAGCGAGAATGAAGGTAAAAAACGTCCCCCGGATAGGCCTCACGTCCGGGCGGCCGGCGCAGAAGCAAGGAAATTTCACGGTAAGCGACTGCGTGCTTGGACAAGTCGTCATATATAATTAAAACATCTTCGCCTTTGTCTAGAAAATATTCGGCCATGGCGCAACCGGTGTACGGAGCGATATAAAGAAGCGAGGCGGGTGTTGAAGCGCCGGCCAAAACAACGGTCGTATAATCCATAGCTCCGGCTTCTTCCAATTTGGCGACTATGCCGGCGATTTTTGACTCCTTCTGGCCGATAGCGACGTAAATACATTTCATGTTCTGCCCCCCTTGGTTGATAATCGTGTCAATGGCAATCGCTGTTTTTCCGATCTGGCGATCACCGATAATAAGTTCTCTTTGGCCGCGGCCTATTGGAATCATGGCGTCAATGGCTTTGATGCCGGTCTGCACCGGCTGATTTACGGATTGGCGAGTGATTACGCCCGGCACGATTTTTTCAATCGGATAACGCGCGGCCGCCTCTATGGTACCTTTGTCGTCAAGCGGCTCGCCCAACGGATTAACCACCCGGCTGACAACTCCCTCTCCGACAGGAACCTCCAAAATTTTTCTCGTCGCCCTTACTTCATCCCCTTCCTTGATGCCGAAAAAATCTCCCAAAATAATGGCGCCAACCATATCTTCTTCCAAATTTAAAGCAACACCATAAACACTTCCGCGTTTTTCCGCGCCTTCTCTTCCGCGTTCTTCAGCGTTAAACTCCAACATTTCCGACATCATCACATCAGACAAACCTGAAATTTTGGCAATGCCGTCGCCAATTTCTAAAACATGGCCGACGGTCTCTCTTTTTACTTCCGGCTTGAACCCGGCTATTTCCTTTTTAAGCTGTTCAATGATGAAATCTTTGGTTGTGGACATATTCTTTAATTTTTAATTTCCAATTTTTAATTTTTAAACAATTTTTTAATATCTCAATTTCTAATATTAAAAATTAGAATATTATTTAAAAATTACAAAATTAAAAATTAAAATTCTATTTAACTAAACTATTTTTAAATTCTATCACTCTTGATTTTAAGCTCCCATCCACCACCCTATCCCCGTACTTTATCACCACTCCTCCCAAAATATCCTTGTTTATTTTCTCGCTTATCAAAACTTCTTTTGCTCCCGACAATTTAACAATATAATTATTTAACAATTTAACAATATCCTTATCAAGTTCGCGCGCGCTTATCGCTTCCGCTTCCACAATCCCCTTCTCTTTATTCCATATTTTAACAAATTCGATCATTATCTTATGCGCCTTTTTGAGCTGTTCGTTTTTAGCGAGCGATTCAATAAATTTTTTTACGTCATCCTTAATCTCGCCGGTGTCTTTATCGGCCATGATTTCATATAAAACTTGCGCATATTGTTTGAACGTTATTTTCATAAACATCTACGAAATTACGAATTTTTTACGAAAATACGAATTCGTACTTTCGTATTTTTTCGTAAATTCGTAGCCAATCTGTTTTTTTAACTTATTGCTTTCCTAATAATCTCCTTATCCTTCTTCACATCCACCTTCTCCGCTAAAATCTTTTCCAGAGAAACCACAACCAAATCTGCCACTTCTTTTTTTATTTCTTTTAATGTCCTGGCTTTTTCCGTCTGCATCTTGGCTTTCTCCTGATTGATAATTTGGCCCACCTCTTCCTTGGCGCGTGTGATTATTTCTTTTTTCTTTTCCGCCGCCGCCGCGCCAGCCTTCTCTATAATTTCATTGGCTTCTTTTTTCGCGCCCGCTACTATAACCTCATATTCGGCCTTGGTTTGCGCCAGCTTATTTTCAATTTCATTGGCGTCATCCAGACTCTTTTCTATTTTCTTCGTTCTCTCGCCCATTATTTTCAACAAAGGCTTCAGGGCAAAAAAATACAAAACAAAAAAAACAATGGCGAAATTGATAATTTGGGCCAACAATAATTTTGTGTCAATATGAAATGTTTCTATTAGAGATTCCATATTTAAAATTTTTAATTTCCAATTTTTCCCGCCTCTGCGGGACCCCGCTTGCCCCGCCATTGCGGTGGTAATTTTTAAACAATTTTTAATATCTAAATTTTAAAATATTAAAAATTAAGATATTATTTAAAAATTACAAAATTAAAAATTCAAAAAATTGTCTAACAATTTAACCTCTGCCCCCATGTTTGCCACAGGGACAGTACGCCAAATTATTACTTTATACTAAACGCAATTACCAACGCGTAAATGGCGATGGCTTCGGCAAAAGCGGCCGCGAGCAACATGGCCACGAGCACTTTGCCGGAGGCTTCCGGATTACGACCAATCGCTTCCATGGCTTTGGCGCCGATAAATCCGATGCCCAAGCCCGGCCCGATGGCGCCGATGCCGATTGCCAAAGCTTTCGCTAACATAATGTTCTCCATAAATTTTTTATGTTAAATTATTTAATGTTCTTCAATGGTTGTATTTATTGTCAAATACACCAGCACCAACATCATGAAAATAAGCGCTTGAATAAGGCCGATTATTACCTCCAAAAACATAAAAGGAATCGGCAGGCCGAAAGCGAGTATCGCCGACATGGAAGCGAGTAATACTTCGCCGGCGAAAATATTGCCAAAAAGACGAAAGGACAAGCTCGCCACTTTCGCTAATTCGCCGATTATTTCCAACAGGCCGACAAAAACTTTAATCGGATTGACAATCAATATGGTCGGCTCTTTTATAATTTTTTTTGGGATTTCCAAAAGTGCTTTGATATTTATGAATTTATTCAAATAATGCCAAGCGCCGATCGCCATAACGCCGATAACATGGCTCGCGACCACGCCAATCGTCGCCAGCGCCAATGTGGTATTTAAATCAGCGGTACCGCCCCGAAAATAAGGAACAAAAATTTTTTCGCCTGCCCCGATCGCGGCGTTGGCGCCGTGTTCGTATATTACTTGGCCAATCGAACCAATGCCCGGCAGAAGCCCAAGCCAATTATTAACCAAAATAAAAATAAAAAAAGCGAAAACTAAAGGGAAAAATTTAAGCGATTTTTCGCGAGAACCGGTTACCGAATCGAAAATTCCTAAAAGACCTTCAATCGCCGCTTCCAGCGCGTTTTGTAAACCTCGCGGCACGAAATTTATTTTTTTTCTTATCGCCAACGCCATTAATATTATCAAAAAAACTGCCAGCCACGAATTTAAAAGAGAATTGGTAATATTGAATTTGCCAACATAAAAAATCGGCTCGGCGAATAGGGTGTTTTCGTGGACAATCTCCTCGCTAACCTCTTCCGCATTTAATTGTTCCGTGGATTCCGTCATCTTTGAAATTTTCAATTCTCAATTTTCAATTTTTGTTTAGAAATTAGAAATTGGAAATTAGAAATTAAACGATTGTAAAAAAATAAAAAAAATAAATATCATCGTTATTTTTTGTCTTTACCATTTTTATCTATTTTCCCGTACTCTTCCGCTACGTTCTTTACCAACCCAATTATGGAAATGATAAACGCCGCTCCCACGCTTGCCAAAAACAGCCATGGCCCTGTTTCATGCTTTTTGTCTAGCCATCTGCCTAAAAAAGTTCCTATGAGCACCGGCGCTATTATCCAGCCCGACAATCGCGCGAACATTAATAGGGCCGGTTGCCACCATGCCTCTTTATTAACCCACTTTTTAAAAGGGGGGCGGGGGGGATTTTTTTTTTCTTCTTGCGGCATAATTCTATTCTAAACAAAAATTAAAAAAAATTCACCTATTAATAATTGTAAGAATAAATCCGAAAAAGTCAATGCCCGTCAAAATAAAAAAGGTGGATAACTAAAATACCCACTTTTACCCCGCTAGAAATAACGCCTATAAAAATTTCTAATGGGGCTTACATGCGCTCAACTTCTTCATACTCATGCGAGCCGGGAGAATACACGCCACGAAGAATAGGACGGCCATCGCCCTTTTTTTCCGCCAATCTTCTTTTTCTTTCTTCCTCCGCCATTCCTCTTTCCTTGGCCGCCATTTTTTCCGTCTTCCTTCTTAAATCAGCCTCTTTTTTGCTTTCTCGGGGCAAAAGGTCAAGTTGTTTTTCTCCGAACATAAAATTACTTTCCCTCCTTTTTAAATTCCCAAATCTTGTAATATTTCTTTTTGTTTCTTATTTAAATTTTTCGGCGTTTTTACGATCACTTCAATCAAATGATCTCCTCGCCTGTCTTGAGCAGAACCGAAGGATCCGGAAGCGCGAACGCGCGAAATACCGCGGCCTTTCAACTTAAACACGGTTCCCGACTGCGTGCTTTCCGGAATTTTCATTTTTACCGGTCCGTCAATCGTTTCTATGTCTATTTTATCACCTAACGCCGCCTGCGCAAAGCCTATTTCCGCTTTTGATAAAATATCAAAATCATCGCGCTCCCATCTTTTGTCCGGCCGCACGCGTATTCTCAAATACAAATCCCCCGCCGGAGCGCCTTTCTCGCCCGCCTCCCCTTGGCCGGAGAGCCGAATGGACTGGCCGTTGTCAATGCCGGCCGGAATTTTTACTTTCAAATTGACGATTTCCTTATTAACGCCGGCTCCACCGCATTTCGAACACTTCTGGCTGGCGGTCTTTCCTTCTCCTCCGCAAGTCGGGCAAGTTGACTGCATCTGCATCTGTCCAAAAACGGTTCTTTGTATCTTTGTCACCACTCCCTTGCCGCCGCAAGTCGGGCAGGTCTCCATTTTCGCGCTCGGCTCCGCCCCGCTACCGCCGCATTTGGTACAACGGATATTTTTTTTCAGATTTATTTCCTTTTCGGTCCCGAACACCACTTCCTTAAAATCCACCGTCAAATCCACGGCAATGTCGCGTCCGCGCGCGGCTCGCCGCTTGCCCTGAGCGGAGCCGAAGGGCCCTTGTCCGCCTCGGGTGGAAAACCCGAACATATCTCCGAGTCCTCCAAACATATCGCCAAGATCTTCCATGTTGATATTAAACCCTTCGGCGAAATTGGAAAAATCGCGGAAACCCTCAAAGCCATGAAAACCCCCGCCGGCCTGGCCATGTTCAAAAGCCGAGCCGAACTGGTCGTATTTGGCGCGCTTATTGGGGTCGCCTAAAACCTGATAAGCTTCGTTTATTTCCTTGAATTTGGCTTCATTGCCGCCCGGCTTATCCGGATGATGTTTGTGCGCTAACTCCCGAAACGCCTTTTTTATGTCATCCTGCGAAGCGTCTTTGTCTACGCCCAAAACCTTATAGTAGTCCTTGCTCATTCAATTAATTTTTAATTTCCAATTTTTAATTTTTAAATAATTTTTAATAACTAAATATTTTAATATTAAAAATTTAGATATTATTTAAAAATTACAAAATTAAAAATTTTTTATTAACCTTTAAACCCAATCTCTTGCCCGACGCTCGGGATATCTTTTATTTCCCCGAACGCGTTTTCATATTTCTTTAAATTTTCATTCATGGCCGCGACTAATCTTTTCATGTGGCCGGGGGTGGTTATCACTTTGGATACCACGCGTCCGATGTTACCGGAGATATTCGTGAATACCAAATGAAACTCATCCTTTATTATTTATCATTCATCACTTCCCCCTCCACCGGTTCCTGTTTATCGTCTTTTTTTTCTTCTCCGCCGCTTGCCTCGCCCGCCGAAGCTCCTTCGGGAGCGGAGGAGGGTCCGCCCTGCTGGTACATGGCCGCGCCGATTCTTTGCGCCACGACGTTCAATTCCTCCATCTTTTTTTTCATCAAATCAATCTGATCCGTATCCTTAATTTTTTTTAAATCCTCAACTTTATCCTGTAATTCCTTTATGTCTTCCGGCTTCATTTTGTCGCCGGATTCTTTTATTAATTTTTCAGTCGTGAACACAACCGCGTCGGCCTGGTTTTTGATTTCCACGTTTTCTTTTTTCTTCTTGTCTTCTTCGGCGTGAAGTTCGGCCTCTTTTTTCATTTTCTCCACCTCTTCCTTGGAAAGCCCGGAAGAAGCGGTGATGGTAATGTGCTGTTCTTTGCTCGTCGCCTTGTCTTTGGCTTTGACGTTCAAAATGCCGTTGGCGTCAATGTCAAATTTCACTTCAATCTGCGGAACGCCGCGCGGCGCCGGCGGAATACCGTCCAACATGAATCTGCCCAAGGTCTTATTATCCGCCGCCATCGGGCGCTCGCCCTGCAAAACATGAATTTCCACGCTTGATTGGCTGTCCGCGGCGGTGGAAAAAACCTGCGACTTGGAAGTCGGGATAGTCGTGTTCCTTTCAATGATCGGCGTTGCCACTCCGCCTAATGTTTCAATGCCGAGAGTCAGGGGCGTAACATCCAAAAGCAAAATGTCGCGCACCTCGCCGCCGAGGACTCCTGCCTGCACGGCCGCGCCCATGGCCACGACCTCGTCAGGATTAACGCTCATGTTCGGCTCCTTGCCGAAAAATTCACGGACTTTTTTCTGCACCAAAGGCATGCGCGTCATACCGCCGACCAAAACCACTTCATTAATGTCGCCGGTTTTAAGCCCGGCATCGGACAAGGCGCGCTTGCAAGGCTCAATGGTTTTTTCCACCAAATCGCCGACTAATTCTTCCAGTTTGGCGCGGGTCATTTTCATAACCAAATGTTTAGGGCCATCCGTTCCAACTGTGATAAACGGCTGGTTAATTTCAGTCTCCAATGTCGTAGATAATTCTATTTTTGCTTTCTCGGCAGCCTCCTTGATTCTTTGCAAAGCCAAGTTATCCTTACTTAAATCAATACCCTGATCTTTTTTAAATTCATCTATAATCCACTTAATAACTATTTGGTCAAAATCAGCTCCGCCCAAATGCGTATCGCCATTGGTGGATTTCACTTCCACGGTATCGGCGGAAATGTCCAAAACGGAAATGTCAAAAGTGCCGCCGCCCAAATCATAGACCGCGATTTGTTGGCCTTTCTTTTTATCAAGCCCGTAAGCAAGCGCGGCCGCGGTCGGCTCGTTGATGATGCGTTTTACGGTTAATCCCGCAATCTGACCCGCGTCCTTTGTCGCTTGCCTTTGCGAATCGTTAAAATATGCCGGCACGGTGATAATGGCCTCGGTGATTTTTTCTCCCAAACGCGCTTCGGCGTCGGCTTTGAGTTTGGCCAAAATCATGGCCGAAATTTCTTGCGGCGTATATTCCTTAGCCTGCCCTGAGCCCGCCGAAGGGTCGGACATTTTAATTTTCACGCCCTCTCCGGCCTGCAAAATCTTAAACGGCATAATTTTTACGTCCCTTTGCACCTCTTCCTCACTGAAATGCCGTCCGATAAGCCGCTTTACCTCAAAAACCGTGTTTTCCGGATTGGTGACTGCCTGCCGCTTGGCCGTCAGTCCGACCAACCTTTCGCCCGCCTTGGAAATGGCGACAACCGACGGCGTGGTTCTCCCGCCTTCGGCGTTTTCCAAAATTTTCGGCGCCCCGCCTTCAATAATGGCCATGGCGCTGTTTGTTGTACCCAAATCAATTCCTAAAATTTTTGACATATTCTATTTAGTGTCATTATTATTTTTGTCATCCTGAACTTGATTCAGGATCCAGGAGTAAACCGTAGGAATGTTACCATATGACGGCCGTGCCATCATCACGGACATGCTGCTCACTCCCTGCCTGCCGGCAGGCAGGCTGGATGCCGGGTCAAGCCCGGCATGACAAAAAACGCAATGACAAGGTGATTATTTTAATTGTTTTTTAATTGAATATTTATTGTTGACTTTCCTTTTTTGTTGGAATATTTTATTTCCACCTCACCTATTTCCTTAATGTCTTTTATGTGGGTTCCTCCGCAAGGAATTTTATAGCCAAGACATTCCCACCATCTCCAGCCGCTTTTCTCAATATCGGGACATGTTTTAACTTCCGCTCCCGAAGCAACTATGTTTTTAAATTCCTTGTTAGCGAGATTAACCGTTTCCTCGGTAATTTCACTATTATCATATCTATTGAAAGCAAAGCCGTCCTGAATATCGGCGGTTAAGGGATTATTAATCTTTTTGCCTAAAACTTTCTCAATCATACAATGATGTAAGTGCAACGCTGAATGCAGGCGCATTTGGGAACAGCGAAAATTCCAGTTTAATTGACAGACTACTTCTTGGCCGACAATATCATCGGTAATTTTTTCTTTGGAAATCAGCAAAGACCCATTATCGGAATATTTATCTTTTAAGGTATCAACGATATCAATTTTTCTGTCTCCTATCAATAAAACTCCTCTGTCGCCCCTTTGACCCCCTCCTTGAGGATAAAAAATATTCTCCTCCAAAACAATGCAACTTTTGCCGTCTTCTTCAAAGACGCTTTTTATTTTTGTCTTGATTTCCTTCCTATACGGATCATTATAAAATTCAATGATCATAATATTTATTAATTATTTTAAAACGGATTTTCCATTTCAAAAGTAATTAACGGATAATTGTTATTTATTTCTTTTTCAGGAATACCATATTTTAATTCATAAACTTTTCCAACGGCGCAAAACAACGCATCATTATAATTGAACCCGATTTTTTCCGAAACTTTCCTTACGATCTCTTCCGACGCTCCCTCTACTTCCACAAAAGGCTCGAGAAATGGCCATTCGTCAATTGTAATATAAACATTGTCCATCAGCCACAATTCTCTTTTTGTTTCTTGATAAGATTTTCTTCTGGCGCCAATCATCTCTAACATTTTTACAGCTTCATCAAAACTATCAACCTTCAAACAAACTTCTCTTTGATTTTCTATCTTATCGCCATCGACTATTTTTAGACTCATGGTTATTTTATCGCCCTCATCTCTAACTCTAAGCCAGCTGCCGTTAATCTCATTCTCGCGCGGTAGATTAAATACCATCCTCTTTTGCAAAAATTCCGGCTTTGCCAAGACGGCACCGGCTTCTCTTAATTTTTCTCTCATCTCATCCTTGTCTATGTTTATAAATGTCGCTTCGTATTCTATATTCATTTTGGTTTTTTAAATTTTGATTTTTTCTGTCATCCCGGCCTACGAGCCTGCCTGTCCGGTAGGCAGGCCAGCATCCAGGAATATTATTTTACCCCCTTTGCATAAAGGGGGATAGGGGGATTTTGTGTTCCCCGCGTTCTTAAACCCCCTTAATCCCCCTTATGCAAGGGGGACATAAAATCTGTGTTTTACTTCTTTACCGTCTTAATCTTAATCGTCTTGGCTTTAACGGCCGGGGCTTTGGGAACGGAAATTTTCAAGACGCCCTTTTCCGCGATTGCCGAGGCCTTGTCGCCCAGGACGTGCGCCGGTAAAGGGATGCTGCGGTAAAAAGAACCGCGCCTGATTTCCTTGCGGTAATAATTCTTGTCTTCCACTTCGCTTTTTTTCTCGCTTTCACCTTTAATGGTCAAAATGTCGTTTTCAATGGAAATATCCACCTTTTCCGGATCAATGCCGGCCAGTTGCGTTTCCACTATTACATTGTCTTTGTCTTCGTACATGTCGATCGCCGGCATAAATCCGGCTTCGCGGCGCGCCATGGGCGCGAGTTCGGAAAACATTTTATCCATTTCCTCAAACGGTTCAAGGAAAGGAGTCCATTTTATGAGTGGGGACATATTTTTTTGTTGTTTAACGTAATCTGTGAATACAGAGCACATACAAACAAACATGTTTTAAATTTTTAATTTCAAATTTTTAATTTTTAAACAATTTTTAATGTCTCAATTTTAAAATATTAAAAATTATAAAATTTTATATACAACGACTCTCGCCGCTTTTATTATTTTCCCATTCAACTTATACCCGGCCGACATTTCACGCGCCACCATCCCGTCTTTTTTCTTGTCGTCAGTTTCTTCGCTTTCCACCGCTTCCATCATGTTATGGTCAAATTTTTCTCTGGTTGTTTTAATTTCCTCCACGCCCGCGTCTCTTAATACCTTACTGAATTGCCCGATAACGTGCTTTATGCCCTCGGCCCAGCCGTTTTTCACGCCCGCTTCGTCAATATGCGTGAGAGACATTTTCAAATTATCGTATACTGGTAAAATTTCTAAAATAAATTGCTCATTCGTATAACGCGCAAACTCCTCCTTGTCCCGCGCCACTTGTTTTAATAAATTTTGATAATCGGCCAAGGCGCGCAAATACTTGTCCTTATAATCTTCTTCTTTTATTTTTTTTTGATTGATATAGACCTGAATAGCGCGTACTGTATAAGGTTCAATCTTCAATGTTTTTAAAGCCTTTAACGGATCAACCCAAATAAAATTAATTACTTCGTCGCTCTTTATTATTTCGCCGCCCGTCGCTTTGGCGCAAAAATCTTGAAAAATAAAATGTTTCTTCTTGTAAAAATATTCCGGATAGATTCCATCTCCGCAGATTAAAAAATCTATATTGTTTATAATAAGACCTGTTTCTTCTTTTATTTCTCTTCTTAGAGCTTCTTTCGCGGTTTCACCAATTTCAATATGCCCGCCCGGAATCATCCATAATTTTCCTTCACCCCACTTTGGACTTTGGATTAAAAGAATCTCGCTCTTGTCATTATAAATAATTGCCGCTACAACTGGCTCCGGATATTTTTTTTCTTTTTCTTCGCTCATAAATTAGCAATATAGCAATATAGCAATATAGCAATATAGCAAT
>CAZZBC010000009.1:22938-24141 GCA_964652175.1 uncultured Gammaproteobacteria bacterium
TTCTTCGCTCATAAATTAGCAATATAGCAATATAGCAATATAGCAATATAGCAATTAAAAACTCATTAAACCTGTTTGCTGCCCAATAGACCGGAAATGTAGTTGACCAATGCCATATTTTTCTCGTAATTCATGCGCATCGGCCCCAAAATTCCGAACAGGCCGGTTTTGCCGTCATATTTATATTTCGTTAAAATCGTTCCGCAAAAATTGCCGAAAGGATTATCGGAGCCGATTTGAATTTGCGTTCCCATCTTCGTCTCGCTGAAAATATTGTCAATAATTTCATCCACCTTGTCTATGACAACGGAAATATCATAAATCAAACCGGTTTGCGCGAATTCCGGCTGCGCCAGTAGATTGGAAATGCCGGTATAATATAAATTATTTTTGTGAAAAGCCCAAAAAACCGCCTCGCCCGACACTTTTGCCATCATCTTTGCCGCCTGTTTGAAATTAAGTTCATTTTTTTCTTTCAAAAGTTTGGCAAAAATTTTAGCTTCCGCTTCTCCGATTTTTTTTTCTCCGCCTCTGGCGGACAAATTTTCAACATACAAATTATAGGCCTTTTCCGTGGGCACGCGTCCGGCCGAAGTGTGCGGTTGGACGATAAAGCCATCTTCCTCCAATTCGGCCATCTCGTTACGCGCCGTGGCCGGCGAAATATTTAATTTATATTTTTCCACCAAAACGCCGGAGCCGACCGGCACGCCCGTTTTTATGTGTTCTCTGATAATCGTATTTAAAATAAGTTCCTTTCTTTTATCCATAATACCATCTTATCATCGTTAGCACTCACCTGTCAAGAGTGCTAAAAAACATCTGTTGCCTGCCCCGTTAAATGCGAAGCATATTTAACGGGGTTAAGAGTGCTAATTTAAATTACCCCCTTTGCATAAAGGGGGTTAAGGGGGATTTATATTTTTACATACCTTCACGGCCCTAAACCCCCTTTATCCCCCTTATGCAAGGGGGATATTTTTTCAAATAAAAAAGGAGAAATCCATTCGGAAGTCTCCTGAGAAATCAGCTTAAAAAGGCATTAGCATCTTCACGGCATATATTAAAAAATTCGCCACGTAAAAAATGCCGTAAGCTAAAGTCAATTTTGATGGAGGACCCACCATTACCACTATAGCGATAATAAAAAGGCCGTGTCGCCAAACTCAATGCTAAATTTTAGCTTTTATTCTAAAATTAGCA